>JAFRJH010000009.1 GCA_017432385.1 Kiritimatiellia bacterium | reverse complement strand
GCGCAGGCGGCCGCACAGGCGCCGACGCCCATGCAGGCCATCGACGCCGAGGTCAACGCGCAGATGAAGAATCGCGCGAAGTTCCGCGACATAGTCGAGATGCTCGAGGGTCGCATTGCCGGCGAAGACGTCAAGACCAACGCCGCGCTGCGCGTCCATGTCGACAAGAAGATACTCTCGCTCTGCGACGTTCCGACGTGGATAAACTACGGGAGATGGGACAAGAAGTGGTCCGAAGCGCACGTCCCCGGCGTGTGCGAGCGCGAAATCGGGGCGGCGGACTGCCCGAACGGCGACAAGATCGTGTTTCTGCGCGCCCTCGCGCGCCAGCAGGCCGGCGGCAAGGACTACGCGGCGTCCATCGCGACCGCCGAGAGGGCCCTCGCGCTCGAGGGGCTGAGGCCCCACGAGCTCTTCGGCGCGCAGTGCCTCGTCGCCGACGCCTTCAAGTGGGCCGACCGCTACGAGGACGCGAAGGCCGCGTACCGGAAGGCCGCACAGTACAACCCCGCCGGCGCGGCCAAGGAACTTGCGAACATGGCGTTCGACTACGGCAGCGAAGCCGATGTCGCCGCCGCCTGGAGCGCGCTCGGCGATGCATACGCGCGGCTTTCGTGGTTCTACGACCACGACCGCGCCAAGGCTGCGGACGACGCGTTCGCCTACATCTCCGACGCGAACAACCCTGCGCCGCGCCGCCGCGAAATACTGATACGCTACTTCGGCACCGACAAGTCCAGGCGCGGCGACAGCGCGCGGGAGATCGCCCGCGGACTCGACTACGCCGGCTTCATGGACTGGCGGATCCGGACCGAGTTCGAGAACGTCTACCGCTTCGGCGACTGGGCGTTCTTCGCGAAGCTAGCGGAGTCTTTCCCGTCCTGGAGCTGGTTCCAAGACCCCGGGCGCTGCCGCGCATACCTCTTCTCGCTTGTCGCGACTGGACGCGGCGGCGAGGTCGCGAAGCTCGCCGACGACTTCCTCGCCAGGGACGCAGCGAAGGCGAAGCCCGCCGTAGGCGCGTTCGACCGCGTCCGCTTCGAGATGCTGAAGGCGCTCGCCGCGGGGAAGGACATGGTTCCCGTGGCGAAGGCGGCGAAGCTCGAGGTCAAGGAGTACGCGCAGGCGCTCCAGATCGCCGCGCAGTGGTGCCTCAACCTCCAGCGCAACGAGGAATGCGAGCGCTACACGGCCGCGTACCGCGCGCTCTTCAGGGAGACCCCCGCGCGCCGCTACTCCGTCAAGTACCTGGACAAGCCGGTGAGCTCGATCGCCGCCTGGCGCGCAGTCGCCGGTTCGCTCGAGAAGTCGTACGTGGACGTCAAGATGTGCGGAGAGCTCGACAGCCTCGAGACGGACGTCGCGACGGGCCGCGCGGAAATCGAGAAGACGGCGCTCGACTCGAAGGACGCGAAGATGGAAGTGACCTCGTTCTGCGACGTCGAGGGACTCAAGGTCGTGTTGCGCGTGGCGGACGCGAACGCGCGAGCCGTCGAGAACGGCTTTGCCGGCGGCATCGGCACCGAGTGCTACTTCGCGCCTGGCTTCGGCGAGCCGTACATCTGCTTCAGCTCCTCGCCGAAGGAGGGGATCGGATTCGTCTTCTACACGGCGTACTCGAGCGCGCATTCGCAGCGCGTGGAGTTCGACGACGGCAAGAGCCCGTACGCGCTGCGCCAGGAGACCGCGTTCACGGACGGCGACTACGTGCTCATGGTATCGTTCCCGTGGCGGGCCTTCTACCAGAAGCTCCCTGCTGCGTCCGGCACGGAATGGCGCTTCGAGTGCCTTGCGGACGGCTGTTCGTGGGGCGGCTCGCAGGGCGTGCACGAGTCGTCCAGCTGGGGCAGCCTCGTGTTCGACCTGAAGCCAGCCGAGATCGCGGCGATCCGCCGCCGCCTCGTGTACGACACCTACAAGGGCTGGAGCCGCACGGGACACGGTGTGCTTTCGGCGTTCGACCGCTGGGGCGACCCCGTGGTTGGCGATCCCGAGTTCTACGAGGCGCGCCTGAAGCCGCTCGAGGCGGCGCTCAAGGCCGAGGCCGCGAAGGTTAAGGCGGAGATGTCCGACGACGAGGTGAACGAGGTATACGAGAAGGGCGCGAAGGTCTGGATAGGGCTCGACCACAGGATCGACGAGCTGCGCCAGAAATGGCTTCTCGAGAAGTTCACCGAGATGTAAATGTCGCCGTCAGTGGTTTCGTTCATTTCTCGCGTTGCCACATGACGGCGGGGCGCTCCATCGATAAGATCAACACCCCGATGCCGGCTTTGCCGGAGAACCGCCGCACGATAGGCTTCAATGCATGAGAACGGGCGCGCTTGATTTCGGTGCGGTGGTTTCGCTATAATGTGCACCGCAAAATGAAGAGAGTCATTCCGGTTGTTCAGACGGGTCTGGCCATCATGATCAAAGGAGGGGATGCTGTGAAAAGACCGATTGTGTTGTTTGCGCTTCTGGCGTTTTCCGCCGCCGCGTTCGCCGAGCGCGAGAACATCTGGCCCGAGGGCAAGATGCCCGACGCCCAGCCGCACCAGGTCGCGGCGATGACGGACGAGAAGGAGAAGGGCAAGGAACCCTATCTCGACTGGTGCGAGGCGCCGAAGAACCCTAACGGATGCTGCATGATTCTGATCTCCGGCGGCGGCTATTGCAACTGCTGCGACGTCGGGCTCGTCCGGATGTGGGAGAGGAAATTCACCGAGAGGGGCTTCCAGTGCGTCAACTTCGTCTACCGCACGCCCCGTCCGAAGGGGCTGCCGATCCACCAGAGCGCCTGGGAGGACGGACAGCGGGCCGTCCGCCTCGTCCGCTCGGCGGCCGCGAAGCGCGGCTTCGATCCCGAGAGGATCGGCACCGTCTCCATGTCCGCCGGCTCCCACCTCGCGGCGCTCCTGGCGACGAGCGCGCTCACGCCCGCCTACGGGAAAGTCGACGAGCTTGACGACATTCCCTGCCATCTGAACTGGGCCATCACCGGCGCGATCGCCTATGCGGTGACGGACGGCATCGGGACGCCCAACTCCCGCAACGGGCAGGCCGTCGACGCGAAGCTCGACCCCGTCTTCATGTTCGACGCGAAGACGGCGCCCATGTGCATGTTCCACGGCAGCGCCGACGTCTACTCGCCGATGGCCTCGACGCTCGTCTACCGCGAGCTTCGCAAGCGCAAGGTCCCCGCCGAGCTCCACCTCTTCGCCGACCGCGGCCACGGCTTCTGGGGCCGTGACGGACTGGGCGAGAAGGGCGCGGCGTACGACAACTGGTTCGACCGCGCGATGGAGTTCCTCGCGCAGATGGGGTTCCTCGGCGAGCTTCCGCCGGAGGAGGACCTCATGGAGCGCTTCGCGAAGGACTTCCACGACCCCGCGCTCTACGCGAAGGAGGAGCTGTGGCCGAAGGGCAAGACGCCCGACCGCCAGCTGAAGGAGGACGGAACCGACGCGCAGTGCGTCCCCTACCTTGAATGGTTCATCCCCTCCAACCTCACGACGAAGGCGATCCAGATCGTCTACTCCGGCGGGGCCTACAATGGCAACGGACCTGGCGGTTTCGAGGTCGCGCCCGCGCGCCGGTTCCTGAACGAGAAGGGGATGGCGGTCGTCACGATGAAGTACCGGGCACCCCGTCCGAAGGGCCTCGCCAAGCACACGACCGCGTGGCAGGACCTCCAGCGCTGCATCCGCCTCGTCCGCAAGAACGCGGCGGCGAAGGGGCTCGATCCCAACCGGATCGGCATCATGGGCTCGTCCGCCGGCGGACATCTTACGCTGATGGGCGTAACGAGCTCGAGGAGCCGCTCGTACCTGGACGTCGACGACGTCGACAAGGTTCCGTGCAACGTGCAGTGGGGCGTCGGAATCTACCCGGCCTACGCACTCACCGACGGCGCAAACGGAGGCAACCAGCGCGGTGGCAACGACGATTCCGCCGTGCTGGTCCCGGAATTCGCCTTCGACCCCGACACCTGTCCGATGGTGTTCATCCACGGCGACGCGGACGGCTATGCCGCGATGGGGTCCGTCAAGGTCTGGGAGCAGATGCGCAGGATGGGCGTCGCGAGCGACCTCCACACGCTCTGCCGGCGCAGCCACTGCTTCCAGCGCAAGGCGTCGCCCGGCACCGGCAGCTACACCTGGCTCGGCCGCATCTGGGAGTTCATGAACCACAAGGGGTTCAACAAGTAGCGCCCAAGGTGTCGTGCTCGACCCGCTCAGGCAGATGGGCAACGAGATCGACGCCATGCGACATGGCACACGTCAACAAGTACGGGATCCCCCGCAAGCGCGAATGGCTTGACATCCTGCCGCAAGGGCTGGGATCCGTTTGCCAGAGAAACCTCTGACGCGCGAAACATATACTCCCGTATAGTTGCCCGGTGGCGACGTGTTTGCTACAATCGCACCGTGTTTCCTCCAAGGGCAATTATCATGAATAGAGCGATAGTTTTCTGCGCGGCGGCAGCTGTTGCCGGCATTGCGTCGGCCGGCGAGGCGCTGACCGGAGATGCCGCTGCCGCGAAATTCCCCGCTAGCCTCCGCGGAATGGGCCTCGATGGCGCGAAGTGGATGCAGCTCACGAACGGCGTCGAGTACTATTACGGCAGGTTTTCGAACCTCCTTGGCACTGTGGACGGTTTCACCGGATCCAGGAACGACCTCCACATGCTCCGCATCGACTACAAGAATGCGCCAGTGAAGATGAAGTTCGTGGACCACACGCAGACTTCGACGAAGCGCTGGACGACGTCAAAGACCGCCGCGCAGCACAACGCGCTCTTCGCCATAAACATGACGATGGAGGACGGAAACGGTGGTCCCCAGGGCTACGCCAAGGCTGACGGCGTTGAGATACCAAGTCGCCAGACGACGGCGCCGGACGGGTTTGCGTTCAACGACGACAAGACCTACAAGTTCGACCGGAAATGGCTCGACGTCGATCCGGAAACCGGCAAGCCGAAGGCCGGTGCCTGGGCCAACGTTGTCTCGCACGAGGCGTATACGATCCACAACGGCGTCGCGACATGGGGCGCGAACGCGACTTTTCCCAGGGCCAACTACACGTTCTTCGGGGCGACCGCTGACGGCGTCCTGTGGGCGTGCGCGGTGGACGGACGGCGCGAGGGAGTCTCCGAGGGGCTCGCCTACCACGAGGTCGCCGCGCTCCAGCTCGAACTCGGCTGCACTGGCGGCGTCTGCTGCGACGGAGGCGGCTCAACGACGATGGCGATCAGGAAGGACGTCATGACGGCCTCCGATATCTGCGACACGCAGAAGACGTCTGCTGATTCCTCCGACTACTACACGATGAACTACCTTTCCGGAAGACAGAAGGAGGTGCCGATCCTGGGCACCATTACAATTGATCCTGTCGGAACCGAGCGCGCGGTCATCAACCAGCTGCTCTTCGTTCCGGCGCCGCTCGAGTCCCGGAAGCCGCGCGTGGCGTTCTACGTCGACTGACGCGCATGGCAAGGTGGTGTGTAGCCCTGGCGAGCGCCATGCTTGCCGCGAATGTCTTCGCCGAGCCCGGCGGATGGGGGCGCGACTGGTATGCGGACGTGTCGGCGTCGACATATCTCTATTCGCTCGGCAGTGTGCGGGCGGACCACGCCGTGTGGATGATGGAGGGCGACGTCGTGCAGAGGCTCTCCTCGTTCGGGCACGTCCTCTTCGGCTACTGGGCGCTGAGCGACCTCGGGAAGACGGGCGACAGAAGCCACCGCTCCTGCGTATACGAGTCGGATCCGTATCTTCTGTACGGATACGACTGGGATGTCGCGGACGGATGGCGGCTGAGGAACAGGGTCGGCATGATCTGGGTGTTCAACGAAGGGTACAACGTCGAGGAGATACACCTGATAAGGGAATGGACGTACATGGGGGAGCTGAAGTCGCCTCTGGCGACGCTTAGCGGACAGGTCCGCGCCGTGGACGGACTCGGCACGTATGTCCGCGTGGGACTGCACCGCGACTTTTCCGTCGCCGACGGGCTCTTCTCGCTTACGCCGCACGCCATGCTTCACGGCGGGTCCAGGCGGTGGAACAGGAACCGGTACGGCGATTTTCCGGAGGGCAGACCCATCGCGGCCGGACTCGGCACAGTGGACTTCGGCGTCAGGGCCGCCGTCCCGCTGAAGTGGGGCGCGTCGTGGTATGTCGACCTCTGCGGCTACGTCGCGCTGGATTCGCGGACGCGCACGCAGATCCGCGAACGCCGCCGCCGCGGATCGACGATGAAGACCGAGGCCTGCTTCGTCGTCTCCGGCCTGTGCTGGGAGTTCTGAAGGCCTCAGGTCGCCGAGTTCCGGCTGCGCCACTCCGACATCGTGATGCCGGTGCGCTTCTTGAAGAGGTTCTTCAGGTAGTTCGTGCTGTCGTATCCGCACTGGACGGAGATCGACTCGATCGATTCCGTCGTTGATGTAAGAAGCCTTTTCACCTCGTTCAGACGCTCCGTGATGATCGCCTCGCCGATGGACGTGCCCTGGAGCTCGCGGAACCGCATGTCGGCGAGGCGGCGAGAGCAGCCGAGGTGGTCCACGACCGCCTGCACGCCTATGCCCTCGCGCGCGTGCCTGCGGATGTAGGCGATGGCGCGCTGCACGAGCTTTCCTGCGGGCGAGACGAGCGCCGTGGAATCGCGCCTGACGACCGTTTTGACGCCGACATAGGTCGTGCGGTCGAGGCCGGCGCCGTTCCCGGACATCATCCGCTCCAGTATGTCCGCGGCGAGGAAGCCCTCCTGCTCGAAGTCCGGCTGTATGGACGACAGGCGCGGGCGGCAGTTCTCGCAGATCAGGGTGTCGTTGTTGATGCCGAGGACTATCGCGTCGTCCGGCACCCGAATGCGCCTGTCCCGGCAGAACTCCAGGACGTCAAACCCCCGGTCGTCGTTGGCCGCAAAGACGCCGACCGGGCGCTCCAGTCCGCAGAGGCCGTCCATGTCCTGAAGCTCGTGGCACCACTGCCCGTGGTCCATCAGCGTGCGCCTGAAGGCGCGGAACCTGTCTATGCTCCACTCCATGACCGACGGGTTGTGGACGAACGCATACGACCGGCAGCGCCCGATGTTCATGAGGTAGTTCGCGGCCGTGCGCCCTATTTCGTCCGCCGAGTTCCGTATGAAGACGATGTTCGTCTTCCTCGCGTCGAGCCGCGGGTCGTGGATGTCCATCACCACTGTCGGGATGTCGCAGTCGGCGAGCGGCGCGGCGGACGTCTCGGTTCCGGGAATGGACACGATGAAGCCGTCGAATCCCTCCCTGATGGCGTCGCGCACGCGCCCGGGCGTGAACTCCTCAGAGCGACGGACGAGCGTTATGTTCCAGTCGTGCTCGTCGCCGAGCCTGCGGAAGATGCCGTTGTACTTGTCCTGCCCGGCGATTCCGGACATCCTCAGCGCTATGAACACCTTCTTCTTCATGGCGCGATTATACCAAAACGGACGGAAAGATGGAAATGCCACATTTTGGTGGCGGATTTCGCCGCAAGGTGATATAATTACCGCATATCTGAAAATCGGAGAAGGTGCAAAACATGAAAATCACGTTGATAATCAACCTTAACGGCACTCTCATCGGGCTGAGCTTCGGCACCGGCAAGGACATCACCATCGGGCGTGAAATCGGCAATACCATCGCCCCGCTCTCTGCCGACGGGCTCTCCCGCCACCATGCCCGCATCTTTGCGAAGGAAGACGGCTGGTATGTCGAGGACCTCGGCAGCACCAACGGGTCCTACAGGATGGGCAAGAAGCTGGAGGCCCCCGAGAAGCTCGAGCAGCGTGACATGCTCCAGTTCGGCAAGCTCGAGGTGTCAGTCGACGAGCTCTCCATCGAACCCGATGCCGTCCCCGTCGCGGCGGCTC
>JAFRJH010000008.1 GCA_017432385.1 Kiritimatiellia bacterium | reverse complement strand
TGAGGGTAATGACGGCTTTGCCGAGGATGCCGCCTCGGCGGACGGCGCGCCCTCCACCCTTGCAAGGGCGGGCTGGACCACCTGGAAGAACGGGACGAGCGTGCCCGCCGTGAGCATGCCGCAGACGACGCCGAGAGCCAGCCTCAGGCGGTACCTCTTCGCATAGGACCATACGCGCGAATACGCCTCGCGGGCGGTGTATTCGCGGTCGAAGAACTCCCTGCGGTACGAAACTTTCCTGGACATCGGTGTTATGCCGTGCTCGCCTTCGCGCTACTCGTCGAGCTTGCCCTTGTAGGCGACGCGGCGGACCTTGCCGATCGAGGTGCGCTCGAGCGGCTCCTTCCAGACGACGACCTTGCGCACGCGCTTGTAGTCGGCGAGTTCGGCGCTCCGCTCCTGCGCGTGCTTGACCGCGGCCTTCTCGACCTCCGCCCAGTCCGGCAGCTTCCCGCCGTTCTGCTCCTTGAACCATTCCTCGTTCGGATAGACGATCGCGCCGACCTTCTCGCCGGGATCGCCGCCCATCGTGTATCCTACGACGACGACATCCTGGATCGCGGGGTCCTTGCCGATGACGTTCTCGACCTCCTCGGGATAGATGTTCTTGCCCTCGCGGTTGACGATAAGCGCCTTCTTCCTGCCGCGGATCGTGATGAGCCCGTCCTCGTCGATGGACGCGAGGTCGCCAGTAGCGAACCACTCGCCGTCGAACGCCTCCTTCGTCGCCTTTTCGTTGTGGAAGTAGCCCTTCATGACGATAGGCCCCTTCACCTGAAGCTCTCCGACGCCCGCCTCGTTCTTGTCTGCAAGCCTCACTTCGACACCGGCGCAGGGACTTCCGATCGTGCCGACCTTGTTGCACTTCGAGCTCGTGACGGAGACGACGGGAGAGCACTCGGTGAGTCCATACCCTTCGACAAAGTTGACGTGAAGCCTACGGAAGCATTCGAGGACATGCCTCGGGCAAGGCGCGCCGCCGGTGATCATGTACCTGAGGCGGCCGCCGAGCTTGAGCAGCACCATGTGCATCACCGGCCCGCGTATGCCGACCGCGAGCAGGAACCGCGCGAGCTTCGAGCTGTTGAGCCCGTCCTGTATCTTGTCGTAGAGCTTCTCGCAGAGGAGCGGCACTGCGGCCAGGACCGAAGGCTTCAGGAGCTTGATGTCGCGGCCGACGGTCCTCAAAGACTCGACAAACAGGGATTCGCCGCCAACGTAGAGAGGCCCCACGAAATTGACCGTGAAGCTGAAGGCATGGAAAAGAGGCAGCACCGTGAGGAACGAATCGTTCTCGCCGATGTCCGCGTCGAACGTCTTGAACGCACCGTCGATGTCCGTGACGAAGTTCCTGTGCGTGAGCATCGCGCCCTTCGGCTTGCCGGTCGTGCCGGACGTGTAGATGATGGAGGCGACGTCGTCCTCCTTCGCCACGTGCGCGTCGTACCACGCGCCGCCGCCCGCGACGCGGAGCCTGTCGAAGCCGATCACGTCGACCGCGCCGATCTTCTGCCCCTCGTTTATGACGCCGTCGACGCAGACGATCCCCCTCAGATGCGGGAGCCTGGGCGCGAGGCCCATCATCATGCGGAGGTGCGACTTGTCCGTCGTCACGACCGTCGCCTCGCCGTCGGCAAGGATGTACTCGACCTCGGCGTCATGAAGCTTTGGATCGAGCGGAATCACCGCGACGCCGGCGCCGGACTGCGCGAGGTACGCCTCGAGCCAGGTCGGGGAGTTGCCGAGTATTATCGCGACATTGTCCTTGCCGGGCTCCAGGCGGAAACGCGTGCCGTAGCCCTCCGCGACTTCGCGCACGCGGGCAAGGTACTCCCGCCAGCAGCGACGCTTCCAGACCTTGTCCTCGCACCATACGAGCGCGTTGCGGTCCGGCCTCTCCGCCGCGTTTCTTTCAAGAAGTCCACGAATTGTCATGTCTATTTTCTCCAAAATGACCAGAATATTATATCATATTTCCGCATGGACATGCCGCACGCGCCGATTTGTGCTATAATTATCCATAAGCGTGAAATATCAGTATTTCTACCAGACGAAGGACAACGAGAACCGCGAGGGCTGGATCAAGGCCAGGGACCGCGCGGACGCGTACACGCAGCTGCGCAGGCAGGGGATCAGGCCGTACCGCGTCGTCGGCGACAACCCTGTGAAGTGGCAGCCGTGGGCCGTCGGCGCGACGATCCTCGTCCTCGCCGCGGCGCTGGCGACGGCGGTGCTCGCCCTGCGCGACACCTCCCGCCGCCCCGTCGCCCGCCAGCAGCTTACCGGCGACAGGGCCGTCATATCCGCAGGCCTTGCGACCTGCTGGGACGGCGTCTTCTCGACCGGGCTCGACCGGTATCTCGCAGCATACGCGCAGCCCGGGTGGATCGCCGTCCCGCCCGAGACCGACGACGCGGCCATCGCAAGGTTCGGCGACGACCTGGAGCGTCCGCTGGACTATGCGGACGGGGAGCCTCCGGAAATACGACTGCTCAAGAACATCGTCCTGAACATGCGCGGGGAGATGAAGTCCTACCTCGCCCGCGGGGGGACCGTGAAGGACTACCTGGAATTCCTGGAGGAGCGGCAGGACCAGGAGAGGGAGCTGCGCAACCGGGCCATCGACTCGGTCTCGCGCGCCCCGGAGTCGATGCGCGAACGCGCGCTCATAAACGTAAACATCAGGCTGCGCGAGATCGGCCTCGCCG
>JAFRJH010000099.1 GCA_017432385.1 Kiritimatiellia bacterium | reverse complement strand
GGTCCAGGAACCAATTGCAGAAAAGAAAGAAGATCCCCAGAATGAAACTCCCGCTCAGCTGGCTTAACGACTACGTCAAGGTAGACGACATAGACCCGAAGGACCTCGCGGAGAGGCTGACTCGCGCCGGACTCCAGGTTGAGTCTGTTGAAACCGTCGGTGCGGAGCCTCTCGACGACCATTTCGTCGTCGTCGAGGTCCTGGAGTGCGAGAAGCACCCCGACTCCGACCATCTGCACGTCTGCAAGGTGACGGACGGCAAGGAGACCGTCCAGGTCGTCTGCGGCGCGCCAAACATGCGCAAGGGGATCAAGACCGCCTTCTCGAAGATCGGAGCGGTGATACCCAACGGCGGCTTCAAGATCAAGAAGGGCAAGCTTCGCGGCGTCGAGTCGTTCGGAATGTGCTGCTCGTCGGCGGAGCTGAACCTGCCCGGCGGCAGCCACGACGGAATTATGGAGTTTCCCTCCGAGACGCCGACAGGGGCGTTTCTGCGCGACGTCCTTCCCGGCGACAGGCCGGAGACGGTGTTCGACATCGAGGTGACGTGGAACCGCCCTGACGCGCTGTCCGTCGTCGGAATCGCGCGCGAGTACGCGGCGATCCTGGGGCGGGAGCTGAAACTTCCCCCGGTCGATTTCGAGGAGTGCGACGTCCCGGTGGAGGACGAGGTGAAGGTGTCCGTCGAGGACCCCGTGAAGTGCCTCCGCTACACGGCGCGCGTCGTGACGGAGATGGCGCCCGATGCGCCGTCGCCGGAGCTCATGGCGAAGCGCCTGGAGCTCTGCGGCGTCCGCTCGCTCGGCCTCGCCGTTGACGTGACCAACTACGTGATGCTCGAGCTGGGGCAGCCGATGCACGCCTTCGACCACACGAAGCTCGCGGGACTCGCGGTAGTCGTCCGCGACGCGCGCGAGGGCGAGACGATGAAGACTCTGGACGGCGTGGAGCGCAGGCTCGACCCGTCGATGCTCGTCATCTGCGATGCGGAGCGGCCGAACGCCGTGGCCGGCATAATGGGCGGCGAGGACTCAGGAATCGCGCCGGGCACCACGACGGTTCTTCTCGAGAGCGCGCTTTTCGAGCCTACCTCGACGAAGTTCACCGCGACGAAGCTTGGGCTGGCGAGCGAGTCGAGCTACCGCTATATCCGCGGCGTGGACAAGGACCTCGCCGACTTCGCGTCGCGCCGCGCCGCGCACCTTCTGCAGAAGTACGGAAACGCGAAGGTCGCCAGGGGCGTCATCGACGTGGACGGCCGCCCGAAGCCGCTCAACCCCGACGTGACGCTAGACTTCGAGCGGGCGCGCAGGCTCATCGGCATCCCGGTCGGCAACGACGCGATGGTGTTCATCCTCAAGTCGCTGGGACTGGAGCCCCGCGGGGAGGGATCCCACTACGCCGGGGTCGGGCGTGTCGCGTTCGGAATCCCGAGCTGGCGGTACGACCTGTCGCTGGAGGCTGATCTCGTGGAGGAGATAGCCCGCGTATACGGGCTCGACAACATCCCGGACACGATGCCGTCCGCGCCGTCCGTGTCGTCGCTCTCGGACGCCCCGTTCAGGGCGAAGTCCAGGGTCCGCGAAATCTGCCTTGCGCTCGGCTTCTCGGAGGCCATGCACTACTCCTTCCTTTCGAAGAAGGAGCTGGACGACTTCGACGCAAGGAAGGCGGGCGATCGGCTCGTCATACCCGACCCCGTGTCGGCGGAGTACGCCGTCATGCGCGACTCCCTCCTTCCCCAGATGATGGGCTCGCTCGGCCGCAACGCGTCGCACCAGCTGGAGTCCGCGAAGCTCTTCGAGATCGGCAAGGTGTTCTCGAACGCGGGCGGCGCCCCCTCCGAGCGGGAGATGATCTCGCTTGGGTTCGTCGGTCCCGTCGGACGCGAGGCGCTCCGCACCCGCCCGGCCGTGACGGAGGAGGAGGCCGTCCTCTGGATGAAGGGCGCGGTCGAGGAGCTTGTGGCGAGGCTCCATGCCGGGCATCTCGAGTTCGCCGCGGCGGACCATCCGGCCTTCGCTCCCGGTTCCGTGCTCGAGGTGAAGCTCAACGGCAAGGCGATCGGCGTCATGGGCGCGCTCTCGGCGAAGCTCCGCCATCCCTACCGCCTCACCACTCAGATGGCGCTCTGCGAGCTCGAGCTCAGGATGCTTCTGAAGCGGACGAACGAGGTCGGCAGGGTGTCCGCCGTGCCGCAGTTCCCGCTCGTCCGCCGCGACATAGCGGTCGTCGCCGGGCCTGGGATATCCAACGAGACGATAGTCAAGGCGATCAGGTCCAACGGCGGCAGGGCATTGACTAGCGTCGGACTCTTTGATATATTCAAATCCAAGGAACTGAAGGACGGGAGGCGCTCGCTCGCGTATGCGCTCGAGTTCCGCTCCCCCGAACGGACGTTGACAGACGAAGAGGTCGGCAAGGCCTTCCAGCGGATCGTCGAAGCCCTCAAGGCGACTGCGGGAATCGAGGTGAGGGAAAACTGATTTCAGGACGTGGGTCCTGTGTCGCACGCGGATTCAGCAGACATTTCTTCGACCGACATTTTGAAAAGGGGCGCAAGCCCCGCTTTGGAACGACGGGGTTCCGGAGATTCTGTGCTACGGCGATGCGGGACTTCTTCCATCTGGCAATGAACAGGACAACAGCGATGCTGGCGGCGGTTTTGGCCGCCTTTGCGGCGTTTGGCGCGGCGGACGACAGACCTGCCGTGAAAACGAAGTTTGCGCCGCCCCCCGAGGACTCCCTCAAGGCGCTCAAGGCGACGGTCGGCAAGCCGTTTTCGGCGGGCTATGTCTTCATCGACGGCAAGTACATCGCGCCGCCGTACAAGGTCGAGCGGTACGGCACGGTCGTGAGGATCAACGGCATCCAGGTCACGAAGCAGGTCGTCCCGTGGGAGGAGTTCCTCAAGACGCAGAACGGCGTGAAGACGGTGAAGAACGAGCCGGCTGGATCCGCGCCCGCGGAGACCG
>JAFRJH010000098.1 GCA_017432385.1 Kiritimatiellia bacterium | reverse complement strand
CTTGGGGACGGCGTGAGAATTCGACTGGCACCGAGTTTGGACGCAACAGTGCTGGGTTCGTGGTACAAGGCGCATCCGCCGCTGAAAAGGCTTCCGGCGCGACCGGGCGATCCGGCGGACTGGGTGCGCGTGGAGTGGCCGCCTGAGAACGACCATTATCTTGGCTATAGCGTGAAGTCAAGGTTTATCGGGGATTTGTCGTATGACGAAAAGGATTTTGTCGCTCCATGCCGCATCGACAGTCTGGCGTGGATCATCAACGGGAAACGCGTTGTGGTAAATGACGATGATGCCAAGATATTGAAGGCGTTTTTGTCTGGCGAAAAGACCGTCAAAGACCTATTCGGCAGGAATTACTCCCTGAAAAGGGAGCTGAGACGTTTGCGCAAATTGCTGGGACCCGGCGAGTCTGATCCTCTTATTGGGCCTTTTGATGCAGTTGAAGATGTAAAGGTCGAGGTCGATATATGACGACGCTCCTCCCGTCCGTCGCCGTCCTGGAGATGACCTATCGCTGCAACCACGCGTGCAGGTTCTGCTCGTGTCCGTGGTTCGCGGGAATGCTTAAGCCGGGGCCGGAGATGGAAGTCGACGAGTGGAAGCGGCTTATCGAGATGTATGCGTCGGCGGGCGTTACGCAGTTTTCATTTACGGGCGGCGAGGCGCTCTTGAAGGATGGGTGCCTTGAGCTGATGGACTTTGCGTCGAAGCGGGCGCAGGTGGGGCTTCTCTCCAACGGGCGCGCCATGACGGAAGATGTCCTGCGGTTTTGCGCCGAGCGCGGTATTCACGTGCTCATGAGCATGCCGGGATTGCGGTCGTTCGCGGCGAACACCGACAGCGACACGCCTGTCGAGCACATTCTCGGCGTGTTCGCGAGCGCCCGCGAGCTCGGCTGTGGAACGACCGTGGGCGTCGCGGTCACGAAGCTCAACTTGCCGGAACTCTACGAGACGATTTCCGCCGCGCTCGTCGCTGGCGCGGACTCGCTGCTCTTGAACCGCTTTCTGCCCGGCGGACGCGGGCTTTCTCATCCCGAACTGATGCTGACGGCAGAGGAAGTGCGCGAGGTTGCCGATGTCGCGGAGGAGGTGCTTTCGCGGGCGAAGCGGCGCGGACATTTCGGCACGGAACTTCCGTCGTGCATGATCGACGCGGAGAAATACGAATACCTCAACGTCACCACGGGATGCTCGGCGGCGACGGACTTCTTCACTGTCTGGCCGAACGGACGCATCCGCGTCTGTAACCACAGTCCCGTCGAACTCGTGAAATGGGACGAATGGGAGCGGTTGCCCGAATGCGAGGAGTGGATGCACTACGTGCGCCACGACTATCTGCCGAAGATGTGCGACGGCTGCGGCAAGGCCGCGAAGTGCCTCGGAGGGTGCCGCGAGGCCGCGCGCGTGTTCGGTGGTTCGCCAACAGCCCCCGATCCAATCATGGAGTGAGCAAGAATACGACGCGACAGTGCAACGAAAGGAACGAAAGACGATGAATGCGAAAACAATGTTTGCCTTGATGTGTGCGGCGGCGATGATGACGCTTGGCGGGGCGACGAAGGACTCCGGTGGCGGGAAGGCAGGTGGAAGGGACTATTACCGCATGGACGCCGCCGAACTCGCGAAGTGCGCGGAGACCGGCGATGCCGAGGCGCAGCATGTGTATGCATTTCACCTGCTTAAAAATGGGGGCAAGAAGCCTGACATGGCAGAGGTCGTGCGCTGGATGTCAAAGTCCGCCGAGAGCGGATATGTGCCTGCACAGTTCAATCTGGGCGAGATTCTGCTAAACGGATACGGCGGCGTGGCGACAAACGAGGCGGCGGGCATCGAATGGATACGCAAGGCCGCGGATGCGAAGCCGGGCTCGGACGACTGGGTTTCACAAAAATCCACGGCGGACGCGCGGTGCGAACTTGGCGTCTGCTATCGAGACGGGCGTGGCGTCAAGAAGGACGTCAAAAGGGCATTTGAGCTCTTCATAAGCGCTCAGTTGGACGGCAAACGACCCGGCCAGGCGGATGTCGCCCTCGCGGAATGCTACGAAAATGGTATAGGAGTCGAGAAAGACGAGGCGCAGGCGGAGAAAATCTATAAAGCCGTAGCGGATGCAGGAACCGGCTACATGTGGTTTCAAAACGCCGACGCAGTCGGCAAGGCGAACGAATGGCTCTGGCGCAACGGGAAGAAAGATTTGTACGGCACACGCTTCTTCAACGTGAAGCGCGGCGAGTCGAATCCGCCGCCGCCCGTTGTCTGCACCGAACCAGATATCTCTGCGGCGCCGCTTGCCGCGCCTACGCCGCGTTTCCTGCCAGACGCCCAGGTCGTGTTCGCGGCGTTCGCGTGGCCGGAAAAGCCGGATGCGTGGCTGCGGCTCACAGCTTGGTTCGGTGAATACATGACCCATGGCCTCGGGATGGACGATCTTGTGGAATCGTTCGATGCGCTCGGACTTTCGACCACGAACCTGAATTGGGTCGCCGGAACCATCGGCGGGATGTCCAGAAAGAGCGCTGACCCATGGAGCGAAATGGGCGAATTCGAGGATACGCAAGCAGTCGTTGTCGTTGCATCTTTCGACAAGAACGCAAAGCCGAGAAAGTCCATGCGTCGCAAGCTGAAGAAACTCGTGCGCAAGGTATCGGGAAGGGAATCAGAGGAATTTACGCGTAAGGAGCCTGACCTGAAGGAGGTCAAAGAGGCTCTGCCGGAGGTCGGCAAGTTCGATGGACGCATCTACCGGCTGGCGTCGTCGGAATTAGCACGCGATCTCGTAGGCAAGGGCGACTTATTGATCGCCGTCGGAGACGATGGACTCGTCTATTGTTCGCTGGACGCCAAGACGCTTGGCCGCGCGATACGTCTGTATCGTGGCGAGGAGCGCGGCGGTTTCGAAGAGTTCGCGGCGCGCGGGCCGTACATGTTCCGTTTGGCTGTCCCGGAGACAGGAGCGTTGTTGAAGCGAATCATGAACTACCGGACGTTGTCGGAATACGGCGCACATCTGTTCGCCGATGGAGCGCGTATACTTTCGTCTCTTGGTCGCTTCGAGGTCTGTGGCAGGCTGACGGAAGGCGGTACGCTGAAGGTGGCGGCGCGGTTGGAGGTCGCTGACGAAAAGGACGTGGAGAAGTTCGCCATACCGCTGCGGACGTTCGTGACCGTAATGCGCGAGGAAATCCACAAAGAGGGGCCGAATGTGGCTTTCGCCTCTTGGATCGCTGTCAACCTCCGAGTCCTGACTGAAGGCAAGTCCATTATTCTTGAAACTTGCGACAAGACTCCGTAGTTCCATGGCCCGCTTCCTCCAGTTCGACAACGTCGCCTTCTCCTATCCGGGGATGGTCGAGCCGCTTCTCGGCGGTGTCACCGCGCATTTCCCCGAAGGCGCGTGGACGGGCATTGTCGGCGCGAACGGCGCGGGAAAGACGACGCTCCTCAAGCTCGCGGCGGGCGCGCTTGCTCCGACCGAGGGACACATCCGCCAGATCGGAAGCGCGCGTTACGCCGTCCAGCGCACGGACGCGCCGCCGGACGACTGGCTCGAGTTCATGGATTCGTGGGACCCGCCTGCGATGGACGCGCGGGCGCTGCTCGGCGTCGAGCCGGAATGGGCCGACCGCTGGGACACCCTCAGCCACGGCGAGCGCAAACGCGCACAGATCGCCGCCGCGCTGTGGCGAAGGCCGGACGTCCTGGCGCTTGACGAGCCGACGAACCACCTCGACTCACATGCGAAGGGCGTGCTGCTCGCCGCGCTGAAGTCGTTCCACGGCGTCGGGCTTCTCGTCTCGCACGACCGCGACTTCCTCGACGAGCTCTGTTCCCAGTGCCTTTTCATCTTCCCGCCGCGCATCGTGATGCGTCCGGGCGGAGTCTCCGCCGGCATGGAACAGGACCGCATCGAGCAGACGCGCGCGAAGGAGCAGCACGATTCGAACGCCGGCAAGGCGCGCCGGCTCCAGGTCGCCGCGCAGCAGCGCCGCGAGGCGGCCGAGCAGTCCGCCGCGCGCACGAACCGCCTCAAGCGGAAGAAGCTCCCGGAGAACGACCATGACGGACGCGCCAAGCGTCAGCTCGCGAAGCTCACGAACAAGGACGGATGGGGCTTCTCGCAGTCCGCCTCGCTCCGGACGCGTGCGGCGAAGCTGCTTGCGCCGGACGCGGCGATACGCGTCGACTACGAAATGGGTTTCTGGCTGGAGGATTCCGGAAAGTCATCGCGCAACTACGTGGCGGAACTGCCGGAAGGGGAGATCGACCTTGGCGACGGGCGCACGCTTGTCCATCCTGCGCTGTCGATCCGTCCCGACGACAGGATCGCGCTCGTCGGCGACAACGGACTCGGCAAGTCCACGCTCGTGAAGAAGATCGTGGCGAACGCGAACGTTCCGCCCGAGAAACTGCTCGTCATCCCGCAGGAGATCGGAGAAGAGGAGTCGCAGGCGATCCATGCGGACGTCAAGCGGCTCGACCGCGTTCCGCTCGGACGCGTCATGACGCTCATCAGCCGCCTCGGTTCGCGTCCCGGACGCCTGCTCGCCTCCACGACGCCCAGTCCGGGCGAGATACGGAAAATCCTGCTCGCGCGCGGCGTGGAAAGGGGGCCCCATTTCATCGTCATGGACGAGCCGACGAACCACCTCGACCTTCCCAGCATCGAGTGTCTGGAGAATGCGCTCGCGGAGACGCCATGCGCGCTTCTGCTCGTCTCGCACGACGAACGCTTTCTTGCGCGGCTCACCGTCCGCCGGTGGCGTTTGGCCCAATCTGGCCCCGTTGTTCGACTCATCGCGGAAGAATCGAGCTTGCCGTGGAAGCCAGGTTATCCATTTCATGGAGATTGAAGAGATTTCGTATCATTTGGCACTCATCCTGGCACGGAATTTTTGATAAAATATTATGCTTCTACCCCGGAATGACCCGGATGGAGACTGGAGAACCCATGTCTGAAGAAGAAGTATTTGTGCTGTTCTTGTTCGCCTGCATAGGCGGAGCACTGTTGCTTTGCGCATTTCTGCGCTACAGGCTCGTCAGGCGACTTGAGAAGGAGTGCGTCGACAGGAACAATGTCGCCGCAAAGGAGCTCACCAAGGCTAGACTCGCCTGGAACGAGGCGTTGGATCGCAATATTGAACTGGTCAACGCGTTCAAGGCCAATGATGAGCACTATGTGTTTCTTTCGCGGCTCAACTGCGTGATAATACGCAAGTTCTCGCGTCCGTTCTTCCGCCACTACGAAGTCAAGAGGAGGGTCGGCGGGCCGGTCATCGTGGGAGGCGCCAAGTCGCTTGACGACTATCGCCAGATACTGGAGCTGAACGACGCCATCGTCGATGCCGTGGACAGGTACAACGAGTGCAAGGACTTGAAGGACCGCCAGCGCGACTTCCTCTATATATACGACAAGATCATAAAGATCATGGGGCATCAGTCGCGTGCGGCGTACACGAATCTCGTTGCGTATGTCCGCAAGTACGAGCGGGTCGTTAACATCAAGCGCTACGCTCCGAAGCCCATCCGCCGCGGCAATGTCTCGATTGGCTCTCTCTCCGACTGAGCTGCTATTTCGTTTTTTGCCGCGGACGGGCGGCGGTGAATTTGGTATAATGTCCTCAAAAGGAGGACATCATGGCTACGAATTGCAGATACTGCGGGTCCACAAGCTACGGCCACGGCTGCCCACACGGACCATACAGGCTCCACGAACACCGTGACGACTCGAAGCACTGCGAATGGTGCGGATCCACAAGCTCCGGCCACGGCTGCTCATATGGCCCGAACAGACTGCATAGGCACGGGCCCGGCGACAATAAATGCATCTGGTGCGGCTCCACCTCAAACGGCCACGGCTGTCCGTATTCCCCGACGCGCCTGCACGAGAAGTGATCGCCTTGTCGTGGTTCACGACCGCAGAAAGTTGATATATCAACCTTATGCGGCCGCGCGTTTTATGATAGAATAGCGACATGAAGACAATTCATGTTGCCGTTTTTGCTGTGCTCGCGCTCTGCGCCGCGCAGTCTTTCGCCGAGACACATGTCGTAACGTTCCGAAAGATGGACGGAACGGTCCTTTCGAAAGTCGAGGTCGCTCATGGCGGCTCGGTGACCGCGCCGACCGCGCCGACTGTGGCCGACTACACGTTCTCGAGGTGGGACCACGGCGACTGGCTTGGCTGCGTCACCAACAACGTCACGTGCTGGGCGCTCTACGAGTGGACGAACACGTCGCAGGTGCCGGACAGCAAGACCAACATCGACTCGCAGAACCTCGGCACGCGCGAGCAGCCGTACACGCTCGACGAGCTGTTCCAGATGTACAGCAACATTGCGTGGACCGACGAGTTCTCCGGTACGAAGGTGCGGGACAACTTCTACGGTGCGCGTTCGCATACGGACGGCGAACTGTGCCAGAAGTTGAACGCCAATCGCATCGTAGAGGATGGCCTGCTCAAGCTCCGGGTGAAGCGCGAAAAATCCGGCAACTACAATTTCACCTCCGGCGAGATCACCACGTCCGGCAAGGTCACCTTCAAGAAGGGTCGAATCGAGATCCGCGCCAAGCTGAACGCCGTGAGGGGACAGTGGCCGTCGTTCTGGACGATGCATTCTGGCTGGAGTTGGTCAGACTACAACGAAATCGACGTCTTCGAGCAGCTCTCCGGCAGCGACTGGATCGGCGGCACGTTGCACGCCGCCCACGGCGGGATTCCCCGTACTTCCACTTCGAGTCGCGGATGTCCAGAGGACGGATTCACCTTTTCCGAGGGATTCCACCGCATCGGCGCCATTGTCACCGAGAAGGAGCTCGTCTGGTACGTCGACGATCACATTTTCAAGCGCCTCGACCTGAGCAACGAGCCCTGGAGCTGGACGCCGACAACTGCGAAATACATCCTGCTCTGCAGCGGACTCTGCGCCGGCGGGTGGCTCGAGGGTCTTGGCCCCGAGCTGAAGTGCGCGACCGAAGCCGACGTTCCGGCCGACTTCCAGCAGGAGGACTACGAGATCGACTATCTGCGCATCTACACGAACACGCAGTCGGGGAACACCGTGTCGTACGACGCAGCTCCCGCCACGGCCAAGCTCTCCGGTCCCGTGAGGGCGTCGATGTGGCCCGGGTCCGACTTGTCGGACAACCTCGGCAGCACACTCTACTCAAGCGGTGGCGAAGGCTGGGTATGCGTCAACAATTATGTGCGCAAGGCAATCGGCCAGTACTTCGAGCGCGAGAAGGCCGACGTGGTGGTGTTTCTCAAGGTGCCTCCAGACTCCGACCAAGAGAAGAAGGGTTCGTCCGACATTCCCGGGGTTTCGGCGGCGTTCATCGACAACCCGATCATGGCAAATGGGTCTGATGGAGCCTACGAGACGAATCCCGAGCGGCGCGCCGGCGTCTTCTTCAACCACGAGAGGTTTGCGCCCGGAGAGACCGTGCTCGGCGAACTCGACCTCGGCCAGGGCAGCACCTTCACGAACGTCTACGCGATCTGCGCCGACCTCAAGGAGAAGGCGACGGGCGCGCGAGTCAAGGTCGTGGGCGTCAACGTCGTCGCGACGAACGGAATCGAGAACACAAGCAGCGACGTCTCCAGGGCGTTCAACACGCTCTTCTCGAAGCTCAACTCGATGAAGCAGAACGGCGACAAGGTCATCGTTGTGTTCGGCTCGCCAAACTGGAACTGCTACTACTATTCCAAAACGCTGGCGAACAACGGAATCGGCGACAACTACGAATGGCTCGGACAGAACGGCAAATGGCCGGCATATCAGCATGTCTACGTCTCCAAGAACCGGCAGTCGGCGTCGATGACGATTCCGGGCAATCTGACCGTCCCCAAGAAGAACCTGACTTCGAGCTATTCCCACAAAACGTCGACTGCATTGGCGACGGTTGTGTTCGACGAGTTGCCGGACGATCCGGGAGACGGTTTCGCCGACGAGTTCGCCGCATCCGACTACGCCAAGGCGATGAACGTCTCCGTCACCGGCTATTCCGGCACGGCACTCGCGAACTTCCCGGTGCTCGTGAAGCTCTCCACGGCGATCAGCGGGTTCAGCTACTCCGACTTCCGTCTCCCGAACGGCGGCGACCTCAGGTTCACGGACGCCTCCGGCAACCTCATTCCGCACGAAATCGACACGTGGAACCCGAGCGGCGTCTCGACCGTGTGGGTGAAGGTCCCGACTCTTGAGGCGAACGCGCGCGTCATCGCGTTCTACGGATGCGACACGCCGGCAAGGCCGCTCGCCGAGAAGGTGTGGGATTCCGACTACGTGGGCGTGTGGCACCTGGGCGAGAGCGGGCTTCCGCTCAAGGAGTCGAGCGGAAACTCCTTCGACTTCGCCTACCAGACCGGCACTGGCGTAGGATTTGCCGCCGGCGGCGTTGTCGGCGGCGCGGTTGATTTTCCGTCCAACGGCTTCACCAACACCCTCGTCTCGCTCGACCACGGCAACCTCGACGGATTCACCAAGTTCACGATTGAGGCTTGGACGAAGCAGTCCGCGCACAAGGACGTCGGCGGAATCATTAGCAAGCGTGAGACCGCAACTGTCGAGTCCTCCTACTATTTCTACGACAAGGCTGGCAAGACGATGCTCAGGGCGTCCACGAACGGAACGGCGTCCGTCGAGTGCATCAACACCATCCAGCCCCCCGTGAACCAGTGGAACCACCAGGCCTATTCGGTCGACACCACGACATCTTCCTCCAACTTCAAGGGCTACCTGAACGGCGTCTCGGCCGGGAGCGTCAGCAAGGCGTTCGGCAAGATTTTCGCCGGACGCGGCAACCTCCACCTCGGCAACCTCTCCCCCACCATCGCGGAACAGACGTTCAACGGGCAGATCGACGAGGTGCG
>JAFRJH010000097.1 GCA_017432385.1 Kiritimatiellia bacterium | reverse complement strand
GTGTGGGTGGAGGCGCGCGCGCCGGGCTACGTCACCTTCACCACCAACGCGACGGTGAAGATCACGAAGGCGCCGCTGACGATCACGGCGAAGGACCAGGCCTACCGCTACAACGGCCTGCAGCAGGGCGAGTCCGACACCATCTACGCGACCCCCGAGCAGATAGCGGAGAAGGTTGTCGTCGAAGGACTGAAGGGCGGGGACAGGATCTACAATATCGAGCTTGACGGAGAGGCGACTCAAGTCGGCCGATACTCTGACATGATAGAGGCGAGGGGTGCAGTCATTGTCAGCGGTGGAAACGTCCCCGTGACGGGCAACTACGACATCAACTACGAGCCGGGCACGCTGGCGATCCTGGCAGAGGCGGATGTCACCGACGTCGCCGCCACGCCGAGCGAGCCGTGGGATGGGAAGGTCGGCCTCTCGTTCAGCGTCACGAACTCACCGGCGGTGGGCCTGCCGGACTGGAACAAGCCGTGCCTCTCAATCGTGGCGACGGACAACCTCACCGGCTCGAACTACGTGGCGGCGGCGTCGGCGCTCACGGGCGACACGGATGCGGCGGACGGCGCGCACGCGGTGGAGTGGGACTTCGATGCGCAGGGGCTCAAATTCGCCTCCTCGAACGTCACCTTCACGGTGGCGTACGTCTACATGCCGGAATGGTGCGTCATAGACCTCTCGGGCGGCAAGGATGCCGTGAGCTATCCCGTCGCGTACATCTCCGACGTCGCCGACCCCGCCACCTTCAACACCGACGCCTACAAGACCACGAACCTCGTGATGCACCTCATCAGGCCGGGGACGTTCGAGATGGGCGAGAGCGGCTCAACTGAGACGACGGAGATCACAAACGCCTTCTACTGCGCCGTGTTCGAGACGACGCAACGGCAGTGGGAGCTGGTGACAGGGGCGCGCCCGAGCAAGTTCAAAGACGACGCCGACTCCCCCATGCGCCCGGTGGAGCAGGTCTCCTGGAACATGATCCGAGGGAATGCGGATACCTACGACTGGCCGAATGTCCAGGGTGTTGATCCCGAGTCCTTCGTCGGCGTCTTGCGCCAAAAGACTGGCCTTAACGCGCTCGACCTCCCGACCGAAGCGCAATGGGAGTATGCCTGCCGCGCTGGTACGACAACGCAATACAGCTACGGCGACGGCGTTGACGGGGGCTACATGTGGTATGAAGTCAACTCCACGAACCAGACGCACGTGGTCGGCATAAAACCGCCGAACGACTGGGGGTTCTACGACATGCACGGCAACGTGTGGGAGTGGTGCCTCGATTTCGTTTGGGAGAAACGGGTGAATCGCGGCGGCAGCTGGAACTTCCAGGCGTCCTACTGCACCTCGTCCTTCTCGTATGTCAGCCCACCGTCGCTCATGAGCACCAGCATCGGCCTCCGCCTTGTCAGAACCCTGTCTGACGATCCTGCGGAGAGGACCGGCACGGTGTGCGCGAGTACCGCGAGCGAGGCGATCCGGGTCGGGAAGGACTTCACGGCGGACGAGATCCAGCTCGCGGACTACGCGGGCACGTACGACGGCGAAGGGCACACCATCGGCATCGCCACGAACGCGATTCCGGGCTTGGTGCTGAAGTATGACGGGCAGGACGAGCCGCCGCTGTTCACGAACGTGTGCGATAGGACGGTGTCTGTGGAGGCGAGCGCGCCGGGCTACTTCTCCTTCACAACCAACGCGACGGTGACGATCGCGCCGGCGCCGCTCACGATCACGGCGAAGGATCAGGAATTCCTCTACAACGGCACGATACAGGGTGAGGGCGATACCGCATACGACGACCCCGACGTGATCGCCGGGAAGGTCGTGGTGGAGGGGCTGAAGGGCACCGACACGCTCGCGAGCATCATCCTGGACGGGCAGGGGAAGGACGCCGCCACGTATCCGATCGAGCCGAGCAGTGCGCTCATCGCCAACGGCAGCGACATCGTGACGGGCAACTATGCCATTGACTGTGTGAACGGCATGCTGATGATCGCGCAGCGCACGGTGACGCTCACGAGCGGCAGCGCGAGCAAGGTTTATGACGGCACGGCGCTCACGTGCGCCGGCATAGCTGTTGGCGGCGACGGCTTCTTGGACGGCGAGGGCGCGACGTACGACGTGACCGGCTCGCAGACGCACGTGGGCGTGGGCACGAACACGTTCACCTACGCGCTCAATGACGGCACGAGCGTGGCGAACTACGCGATCACGACTTCGAACGGCACCTTGACGGTGACGAAGGCGGCGAATGCGTGGACGACCGATCCGTCGATCGCGGGCTGGACGTACGGCGAGGCGGCGGGCGTGCCGAACATGGGCGGCGCGACGTTCGGCACGGCGACGGTGACATACTCGGCGATGGTAGGCGACGCGGGCGACTACACGGCCACGTTCACCGTCGCGGGCACGTGGGACTACGACGGGCTCACGTTCGAGGTGCCGTTCACCATCGCGCGCGCCACGTTCGCCGATGGCGACATCGTGCTCACGGACTACGCGGGCACGTACGACGGCGAAGCCCACACCATCGGCATCGCCACCAACGCGATCCCGGGCCTGGTGCTGCGGTATTCGTCCTCATCGTCCCCATCGTCCCCGCCGTCCCCATCCGACACGCTTCCGCTGTTCACGGACGTGACCAACGTGACGGTCTACGTGGAGGCGAGCGCGCCCAACTACGTGCCTGTCACCAACAGCGCCACGGTGACGATCGCGCCGCGCATGGTGACGCTCACGAGCGGCAGTGCGGAGAAGGTGTATGACGGCACGGCGCTCACGTGCGCCGACGTGGCTGTCGGCGGCGACGGCTTCGTGGTCGGCGAGGGCGCGACGTACGACGTGACGGGCACGCAGACGCACGTGGGCGCGAGTGAAAACGCATTCACCTACTCGCTGAACGATGGCACGTTCGCCGCCAACTACGAGATCACGACCGCGAACGGCACGCTCACGGTCGAGCCGTGTGAACTGACAGATGATGCGGTGGAAGTGGAACTGGCCCTGCCGGAAGGGGGCTATGTCGGCGACGGCACGGCGAAGACGCCCGACATCTCCATCACGTGCGGCGGACGTCTGCTCGTCGAGGGCGAGGACTACGACGTCCTCTACACGAACAACGTTGAGCCGGGCACGGCGACTGTGACGGTGACGTTCAAGGGCGACTACACGGGCACGGCGAGTGCGACATTCACGATTGCCGAACCCGAACCTGAGCCCGAGCCTGTGGCGATTCCCAGGCTGTGGGACAGCGCACCGTCTGGCGCCGTGCCGCAGTACGAGACGAGCGTATACGACGGGTATCTCTACCAGGATGCGGAGATTGTCGGCACGGTCGAGCTGAAGGTCGGCAAACCAGGTAGGCGCACGGGGCTGGCTCCCGTGAGGGCGACAGTGCGTCTCGTGTCCGGCGAGAAGCTGAAGTTCGCCGCGATCGGAAAGAACAGGGTGAAGGTCTCCGGGACGGGCCCGACCATCGTCTCTTTCCCCGGCGGGGCGGCGTTCAAGGTCATTCTCGGCGCCAGGGCCATGTCCGGAACCTGCGCGGGATACGGCGTTGACGGCTCGCTTGACGTGTTCAGGTCGAAGGACGCCGCGAACAGGTCCGCCGCGGCGTCCGCGCTCGGGCGCATCCAGGGAGCGGAGAACGTCGCGTGGCCGGGCGAAGGCGGATGGAACGCGCTTTCCGCGCGCATTTCGCGCAAGGGCCGCGCGCGCGTCGTCGGCTCGCTTGCGGACGGTTCCCGCGTGTCGGCGTCCGGACGGCTCATAGTCGGCGGAGGCGTCTGCTGCGTGCCGGTCGTCACGTCCGGGAAGGCCCGGCTGGCGTTCGGGCTCTGGCTGCCGTCGGACGGCGACCCGTTCGCGTCGGGGCTTGAGTCCGCCGTTGTCGGCGCTCCCGCGGAGCTTGAATCCGGCGCGGCGTTCCGCATCGACCGCGGCGGATTCGCCGCGGCGCTCGGGTGGACGCCGATGCCGTACCTGCCGGACGGCGTGCCGGTTGTTGAGCAGGGTGGCAGGTGGACAACGCCCAGGGCCGGCAAGGTCGTGTTCATGCGCGGCACTTCCGATGTGGATCCGGCGCAGCTGGGCGACAATCCGTCGTCGCTGAGGATATTCCGGCGGACGAGGGACGGGATGGTCTCCGGCTCGTTCAGGGCGTACCAGATGGACGGAGGCCGTCCGAAGTGGCGGACCGTGAAGGTGTCCGGCGTCGCGGTCGGAGGCAGGGGCTACGGCACGGCGTCCGTCAGGAAGTCTGGCTCCGCGCCCGTCGAGGTTCGGGCGGACGACCTCTGAAAATGTCCGGGGGTGCTTTATAACCGGCGCGGAATTTGGTATAATCCACAGCTGTTTGCTGATTTAAGGAACAATCCAAGTAAAGAACAGGAGTACAAGATGGGCGAGGTAATCGGGGCCGGCGAGCTGCACAAGGGCGTCAAGCTTCTCATTGACGGCGAGCCGTGGGAAATCACGGAGTTTTCGTTCTCCAAGCCGGGCAAGGGCCAGGCGATCTACAACTGCAAGCTCCGCAACATGGTGACGGGCGGCGGCTGCACGAAGAGCTACCGCTCGGGCGACAAGTTCGAGAAGCCGGAGCTCCTCCAGCAGTCCGTGACGTATTCGTACGACGACGGCTCGGCGTTCGTCTTCACCGACGACAACTTCGAGGAGATCCGCGTCAGCTACGACGTCATGGGCGACAAGAAGTACTTCCTCATGGACGAGATGGAGGTCAAGGCGCTCTTCTTCAACGACAAGGTGATCGGCGTCGACCTTCCGCAGCTCGTCGAGCGCAAGGTCGTCAAGGTCGAGCCCGGCGTCAAGGGCAACACCGCGTCCGGCAAGGTCACGAAGCCGGCGACGGTCGAGGGCGGCTACGTCTGCCCCGTTCCGCTCTTCATCAACGAGGGCGACGTCATCCGCATCAACACCGAGACCGGCGAGTACAACGACCGCATCTCCACTAAGTGACAGGCGTTTTGAAGAAGCTGGCGTCATGAAGAACCTGACTGCAGACGAACTGCGCGACGAGTACCTGAAGTTTTTCGAGTCGAAGGGCCACAAGATCATCCCCGGGGCGTCCGTGATCCCCGAGAACGACCCGACGGTTCTCTTCACCACGGCGGGGATGCATCCGCTCGTCCCGTATCTTATGGGGGCGATGGAGCATCCGGCCGGGAAGCGTCTCACCGACGTGCAGAAGTGTGTCAGGACCGGCGACATCGACGAGGTCGGCGACGCCGCGCATCTCACGTTCTTCGAGATGCTCGGCAACTGGTCGCTGAACGACTACTTCAAGAAAGAGGCGATCTCCTGGTCGTTCGAGTTCCTCACGCAGCACCTCGGCTTCAGGCCCGAACAGCTCAACGTCACGGTCTTCCGCGGCGAGGGCAAGGAAGGCGAGGATGGCTACATCCCCGCCGACGAGGAGGCGGTCGAGATCTGGAAGTCGGTCGGCATTCCGGAGGAGCGCATCTTCCGCCTGCCGCGCGAGGACAACTGGTGGGGCCCGGCGGGCACGACCGGTCCCTGCGGTCCCGACACGGAGATGTTCATCGACACCGGCAAGGAGAAGTGCGGCCCCGGCTGCCGTCCCGGCTGCCACTGCGGGAAGTACATCGAGATATGGAACGATGTCTTCATGCAGTACAACAAGAACGAGAAGGGCGAGTTCGAGCCGCTCGGGCGCCACAACGTCGACACCGGCATGGGCGTCGAACGCACCATCTGCATGATGAGCGGCGCGCCGACCGTCTACGACACCGAGATCTTCGCGCCGATCATGGCGAAGATAGAGGAACTCTCCACTTCCACGGGCAAGGGTGCGGGAGCGCCGTATCCCCCAGCCGAAGGCTGTCCGCGAAGCGGATGCCCTAGCAGGGGTGAGCGCCCGTCCATTCCGCCCGAAG
>JAFRJH010000096.1 GCA_017432385.1 Kiritimatiellia bacterium | reverse complement strand
TGCGGGATGAGCTTGCCGTCCGAGCGCATGAAGCGGAGGTCGCCGCCGTTCGACTGCTTGAAGTCGGAGTAGCTGAAGCCATTGATCGCCGTCGAAAGCTTCACGAGCACCGGGAAGTTCGTGAGCGTGGCGGTGTTCGGCGCGCCGGCGAAGAGGACGTTCATCGACTTCGCGTACTGGTTGGTGGCAAGCGGACCGTATACGGCCGGGCCCGGATCGTGATCGGGCTGTTCGGGATCCGTTCCGCCGCCCTGAACGGCGTACGTCGCGAAGCTGGACTTCGTCACCGTCTCGTACGTCGCCTTGACCCAGTCGGCGGAACGGACGGACCTCGAGATTCGCACTTCGTCGATCTTGCCGGGGAAGTTGCGCATGTCGCCCATCTGGAAGTTGCCGAGATGCAGGTCGGCGGCGCCGGAGTAAAGCTTAGTGACGGTGGTGGTGCCGGTCTTCCTGTTGGCGCCGTTCTTGTAGGACTCCGTGGCGCCGGCGTTGAACGTGAACACCTGGTGTGTCCAGCTGTTCGACGGCACGGAAGCAATCGAAACGCCGGAATTGACGTAGTTGGTGCCGAGCCCCGAAACCCTGATCGCCGTATTGGCTCCGTCGTCGAAGAAATAGTAGGAGCACTGGGAATTGTTCGCGTTGCGCTTCGACAGCCACGCGACGTTCTTGTCAGATCCGGTCGGGCGAGCCGTCAAATACGTCCACGCCTCGATGGTGCAGTTGGTGAGTCCGTCCAGATACCAGTTGTCCGCCGCCTCGAGCATCCTGCCCTTCCCGGTCGCGCCGAAGTTGACGGATCCGCCGACGACGCCGGTCGAGGCATAGCCAAACCCAGTGCCGATCGCGGCGGAGAAGTCGCGAGTCCTCTTGCTGGACTCCTTGAGCGGAAGCGCCGATTCGCCGAGGTGCCACACGCCCACGTAGTTCGAGTCCCACACGTCCTTCGGGTTCACGGCAGGCGGATTGGCGCAGCCGTAGCACGCGGTGATCGTTGTCGTCGTTCCCGTGAGCTTCGGAACCTTAACCCACACGGTCGAGACGCCGTTCGGGTTCCACGTGTCGATCTCGTGCGGGATGAGCTTGCCGTCCGAGCGCATGAAGCGGAGGTCGCCGCCGTTCGACTGCTTGAAGTCGGAGTAGCTGAAGCCATTGATCGCCGTCGAAAGCTTCACGAGCACCGGGAAGTTGGTCAGCGTGCCGGTGCCGGAATAGCCGCTGAAGGTAACCTCAATCTTCTTCGAGAAGGCGTTCGCGTCGAGGTTGCCGTAGGAGACGGACGGTCCTTGGTCGACCGCCGGTATGGTGACGTTGAAGTGGTTCGTCTTGAAATCGTAGAGCCGGTCAGCAATCCACTCCTGGGCATTCCATGCAACCGAGCCGTGATCAACGCCAACGTACAGCTTCGCACTGTAGGGGACGCCGCAGGACGCGAGCCTGTTGGTAAGGCCGATGAAGTTCGAAACAGGCACCATGGTGTCGTCGGATTGCGCCTGGCCTTGGGCGTTAGTCGTGCAGCCATAGGCGAGGATCGCGGGAACCGACGACGCCGATATGAGGTCAGTGGGATTCCACTTCCTGATATACGTCGCCGCCGTCGTCTTGTCGATGTTGCTGAAGTCCTGCCCGGAAAGCCAGCCCATGAGGAGCTTCATGCCTCGAAGCTGCGGAATAAAGCTTCCCATTATACTCCACACCTGGCCTGCCAGGCTTCCTTCCGAGAGATCGGTGGGGCCGACATCGGACATAACGCAGGAGATGGGCAGCGGATGGGAGAGCGCGGGGAGTCCGACGTCGCTCATGCCGGGAAGCCGCGGCGCCGACTGGTCGAAAGCGTAGCACATCGCGAGATGTCCGCCCGCGGACTCGCCGCCGATCACGATCATGTTGGTCGGTATGTTGAGCTTCGGGAGTTCGACCTTGAGGTAGTCGAGCATCGTGTCGACGTCCTTGAGCATGTGGCCGAACGTAGCGTTCGGACGCGCAGTCGTGGCTCCGCCGTCGATGGAGTTCTCCTGAAGCTGGTAGTCCATCGTGATGACGAAATACCCCTTGTTGGCGGCGCACTCGAGGATGCCCTGGCAGGCGACGTCCTTGTCGTACGGCTGGCACCAGGCGCCGCCGTGCAGGAAGAGGACCACCGGCAGCTTGGCGCGCTTGTCGACTGAAATGAAGTGCGAGCTATGGACGTAGACGTCGAAATACGTTCCGGAGCGGTGCTTTCCGTTGTTGCTGGTGCCAGTGAAGCCGGCGCCCTCTGTCGAAAGGTCGTCGCGCGTCGAGTACGCGAGGTCCTTGTAGATGCGGATATTGCCGTTCCATCCGTAGTTGTAGGACCTTGTGCCAAGGGTGGCTAGGTCGGTCGGGGTGAGGGCAAAAGCCTGCGCGGCGCAGAGCGCAAGTGCGGCAGAAACAACGACTGTCTTTGTCTTCATGTCGTTACTCCTGTATGCCAATTGTGTACTTGAAGAACATCTGGGACGGGAAGACGTAGCCCGAGGACCCGCTCGCCGTCGGACGCCAGAGGCCGTCCGCCGCAAACTTCGTCATCGGAACGAGCGTCGCGTTGCTCCAGTCCATGAGGTCGGGCGTCGCGAGGATGCCGAATGTCACGTCGTCGCGGCCTGTAGCGAGGTCGCGCGACTGCACGGACGGGTTGCCGTTCGCGTCGCGGACGACCTGGATGATCGGCGTGCCGATCTCCGACGTCGCGGGGTCGATGTCGAAGGCGTACCTGACTCCGTTCGCGATTCCGTTCGTCACCTTGTCCGACGCGGCATTTGCGCCCGTGATGCCCTTCCCGGCGATCCACGCCGCGTAG
>JAFRJH010000007.1 GCA_017432385.1 Kiritimatiellia bacterium | reverse complement strand
GCCGGCGTCGACCGCCCTCGGGACGAACCCGGCCCTGAGCTCGTGCGGAACCTCCATGCTCGTATTATATCAAAAAACGCCGCGTCTTTGAATGCCGCGCGGTGAAATCGTCACTGCTTCGCCGGCTGCGCCAGTATCTCGCGCAGCGCGCGGACGACGTCGCCGCCGAACGCACGGCAGCCGTCAGGCGTCACGACCGCGCCGTTGGCGTTGGCGAACGGGACTTCGAACGTGCGGCAGATCCTGAGGCCCTTGACGCGGTTGCAGGCCCAGATGATCGACGACCAGCCCTGGTTGTAGTTGAGGCCCTTGTTCCACGCCTGGCCGAACGGAAGGTCGTCGGCCGCACGGTAGCGGAGCGGCCCCTTCTGCATCTTCTCGACCAGTTCCGAGAATCGCTGGTCGAGCTCCGGGTCGGGGATGATCTTGGGGTCCTTCCGCGGCGTGTAGACGAACTCGTTGTACTTGCCGCGGATCCACGGGCAGTGGACGTCGATGAACGCGTCGAGTCGCCCGCCTGCGTGTCCCGCGACCCACTCGGTGATCGCCTTGGTCTCGGGATAGATGAACTCCGCGTAGTCGCGGTTGTGGTCGTGCGGCGCGCGGTACTTGCCCTGGTCGCCCGCCTGCGCGCCGTCGTAGTCCACGAACGGCACGACCATCAGCTCGACGTTCTCGCGCAGCCACTTCCCGAGGTCGTCGTCCGCGAGGAACGACTCGACGAAGCCCTCGACGACCCAGCTCGCCGTAGTCTCCGAGCAGTGGTGGCGCGCCGTGAGGAGGACGCGGTGCCTCGGATCGGCGGAGACGTGCCCGACCCTTATGCGCGGGACGTCCGCGCCCTTCCTGGACTTGCACAGCGTCTCGAGGACGATCCGCCCCGCCTTGACGTCTGCGCCGTGGCGCGCGAGGAAGGCGTCCCAGTCCGCGCGCAGGTACGGATGGCACTCGTAGAAGTACGTCTCGTCCTCGTCCGGTCCGAACGTGTAGGTGAAGCCGTCCTGCGCCGCCTTGCCGTCGAGCGCGAACGCGAACGTCTTGCCGCGGTCCTTCGACACGACCGGGCCGCGTACGCCAACGACGGCGGCGCTCTTGCCGTCCCTGCCGCGGAAGTCGAACCAGACGGTCCGCCCCGCCGCACCCTTCACGCGGAACGCCCAGTAGAACCAGTCATGGTTCGTGTCGCGCAGGTCCTGCCGCACGCTCACGACGTCGCCATCCACCGAGTTGACGATTATGTTGCCTGCGGGGATGTCGGCGTCGACAGTGAAGGCGGACGCGGTTCGGGCAAACGCCAGCAGGCCGAACGCCGCCGCAATGGCGCGGAATGCAAATGATGTCTTCATGGCGGGAATTATACCAAAATCCGCGGTCACTGTCGCGAACGGACGCGAGAAAGGAAGCGGACGAGGTAGAGCATCGGCGGTATCGTGGCGAGGTTGCAGAGGACGTCCGAGACTGGCATCGAAAGCCAGATCGCGAACGCCTTGTCCTCCATGAAGTACGGGAGCACCCACACGATCGGAAGGAGCACCACGCCCTGCCTGAGCATCGACAGGAAGATCGCCACCCTCGGCCTGCCGATGGACTGGAAGCATGTCGTCGCGACGATGTTGACCGAAATGCACCAGATCATGCAGTTCGAGAGCCTGAGGTCGCCGGCCGCGAGACGCACGAGGTCCGGCTTGTCCGCCGAGACGAACATTCGCGCCATCAGCTCCGGGAACGGAGGCACCACCTGCACCACGAAGGCGAGGACGGTGAGCGCCGTGGTCACCGCGAAGCCGGTCTTCAGCGACTCCAGCACGCGCCGGTAGTTCCGCGCCCCCCAGTTGTAGCCGATGATCGGCTGGAGCCCCTGCTGGCATCCGAGAATCGGCATGATGACCAGTATGAGCGCCGAGTTGAAGACGCCAAGAGACGCTATCTGCGCGGTCGAACCGGCCTCGTCGGGTATCCACTTCGCGAAGGCGTACTGCAGCGACGCGACGATCAGCGCGCTCATGAAGTGCTGCAGGAACGGGGCGAGTCCGATCGAGAGCGCGCGCCACATGAGGTTCGGATATATCCAGATCCGCCCAAGGCGAAGGCGCACCACTGTCCTGCCGCGCCAGTAGCAGCCAAACGCCCAGAGGCACGAGGCGAGCATCGCGGCGTCCGTCGCCCACGCCGCGCCCGCGACGCCCATGCGGGGAACGGAGACGCCGAGCCAGGGCAGGTCGAACCCGAATATGAGGAGCGGATCGAGGGCGATGTTCGTGCCGAACCCGACGACCATGCACATCATCGACCTCACCGCGCCGCCCTCGGCGCGCTGAAGCGCGGAGAGCCCGAATGCGAGATGGGAGAAGAGATGGGAGAAGAGGACGATGCGTATGTAGAGCCGCGCGGCTTCGCGCGCGCCTGGCGTGACCCTGGCGGCCCCGCACCAGTCGAGGACGGTGTCCAGGAAGACGTAGAAGAGCGGCACGAGGACGGCGTAGAGGGCGAGCTTGAGCGCCACCGTCTCGCCGACGACCTTCTCGCACGTCGTCCTGTCGCCCTCTCCGAGCTTTATCGAGAGCAGCGCCGAATGCCCTATGCCGATGAACGGGCCGAAGGCCGTCAGGAACATCATGACCGGCATGGCGAGCTGGATGCCCGCCATCGCGTCGACGCCGCAGCCCTGCCCGATGAAGACGCGGTCGACGACGGAATAGAGCGCGTTCAGCGACATCGCGACGAGCGCGGGCCATGAATACGAAACGAGGAGCCTGCCGACCGATCCGGTCGCAAGCTCCTCCATCCTCCGCTTCAGGGCTCCGGGACCGCGCGTCATCGGCGCGCCCTCAGAAGACTATCGCCGTGTCGGGAAGCGCCTCGCGGATGCGGGCCATCTCCCCTGCATCGTCGAACTTGAGATCCCCGAGCTGCAGCTGCTGAAGCGACTTCCACGCCGACAGGTCGCCGGGAAGCTTCCTGATCCGCGTGCGCGAGAAAGACAGGGCCTTGAGGCCCTTCCTCGCGGCCAGCCATTCCGGAACCTCGGATACCGGATTTTCGGAAAGGTCGACGCTGTCGAGCGCCGGCAGGTCCTTCAGCGTCTCCGGCACCGTCTCGAACCTGTTGCCGCGAAGGTAAATGCGGCGCAGGTTGACGAGCCTGGAAAGGTCCGGGAGCGACGCGAGGCGGTTCTCGTTGAGACGGAGCCACTTGAGTCCCGCAAGGGAGGCGACCTCGTCCACGTTCGTCAGCTGGTTGCGGTCGAGGTTGAGGTAGTCCACCAGCGACGCGTCGAGGGTCTGCCCCTTCAGGTCGCCGAGCGAACGCCCGCTCAGATAGACGCGCGCGCCCTCCGGAACCGTCCTGTACGCCGGCTCCGGCTCGTTGAAGCATCCCGCGAGCGCCGCGAGGGCGGCGCACGCGAGAGCCGTCAGTGCCGTTTCCCGCTGCATCACTGCGCGGCCGCGGCGGCGGCGATGATTCCGGCGAAGTCCGCGGCCTTGAGCGCCGCGCCGCCGATGAGCCCGCCGTCGATGTCCTTCTTCGCGAGCAGCTCCGCCGCGTTGCCGGGCTTCATCGAGCCGCCGTACTGGATGCGGACCGTCTCCGCCGTCTCGGCGCCGAAGAGCTTCGCGAGCGTGGCGCGGATGAACGCGTGGACGTCCTGCGCCTGCTCGGGGGTCGCGGTCTTGCCGGTGCCGATCGCCCAGACGGGCTCGTACGCAATGACGAGCTTCGCCGCGTCGGCGGCCGTCACGTCCCTGAGACCGACCTTGAGCTGACGTCCGACGACCTCCTCGACGAGGTCCGCCTCGCGCTCGGCGAGCGTCTCGCCGACGCACATCATGACGGTAAGCCCGGCTGCGATCGCGGCGCGCGTGCGCTTGTTGACAGTCTCGTCCGTCTCGCCGAAGTACTGGCGGCGCTCGCTGTGGCCGGTGATGACGTACTTCGCCCCGGCGTCGACGATCATGCCCGTCGATATCTCGCCCGTGAACGCGCCGTGGTCCTCCCAGTGGCAGTTCTCGGTGCCGACGCCGACCTTCGTGCCGGCAGCCGCGGCGACCGCGGCGGGAACGTCGATCGCGGGCGTGCAGCAGACGACCTCGACCTTGTCGGCGTACTGCGCCGTTGCCTCGGCCACGGCCTTCACGAGCGCCGCCGTCTCGGACGGCTTGACGTTCATCTTCCAGTGTCCGGCTATGAGTTTCTTGCGCATTTTTGCTTTTCTTTCCTTGTGTTCTTTCGATGTTTGTGAAATCAGCCCTTCGGCTCCTCCATCTTGCGGTGCTTGACGCCAGCCGCCCTGAACATGGCCTTGACGGTTTCGAGGAACGCGTAGTCGCCACCGTACACGACCTCCTTGATCCCCGCGTTGATTATGAGCTTCGCGCAGGTGAGGCACGGGGAGATGGTGATGTAGATCGTCGCGCCGCTTATGGCCGTGCCGTAGTATGCGGCCTGGCAGATCGCGTTCTGCTCGGCGTGCGTGCACAGGCACTCCTCGAGGTGGGTGCCGCTCTTGACCCTGCCGGCGCAGCGCGGGCAGCCCCCGTCGAAGCAGTTCTGAACTCCGCGCGGGGTGCCGTTGTAGCCCGTCGAGAGGATGTGGTTGTCCTTCATCACGACGGCGCCGACCTGGCGGCGCAGGCAGTTGCTGCGCTTCGCGACGACCTTGGCGGTCTCCATGAAGTAGTCGTCCCAGCTCGGACGCGGATCGTGTGCCTTTTTCGCCATCGGCGGAATATTATATCAAAAAATCACATCACGATGGTCAGGACGTTTCGGTCGCCGACCCGCTCGTAGGACACCGACTTGGACATCTTCTTCACCATGAAGAAGCCCAGCCCGCCGATCTTCCTGTCCTGGAGAGGCGCGTCCACGTCCGGCTCCGCGATCGTCGTGGGGTCGAACGGGGTGCCGCCGTCGGAGATGACCAGCGTGATCGAGCCCTCGCCCTTCACGACCTTGACGGAGAAGTCCTTCGCCGAGGAGCAGCGGACGATGTTGGAGGCGATCTCGTCGAAGATGAGGTCGAGCCTCGGGTTCTCGCATACCTTGTCGAGGAACGCCATCCCCGCCTGCATTCCCTCGATGCTGGCCGGGAACGAGCACTCGAAGACGTTTTCGTTGGTTTCCATGGTCAGACAAGAGTGAAGATGTCAGAGAAGCCGGTTATGTCGAAGACCTCCCTCACCATCGGCTTCGCGCCGGCTATGGCCATCGACCCCTGTTTCATCATGCGCTTCTGCGCGGCCATCAGGACGCGCAGGCCGGCGGACGATATGTACTCCAGCCCGGAGAGGTCGAACACCAGCTCCTCACCGCCGTCGTACGATATCGCGGCCTCAAGCTCCGGGGCGGTTATCGTGTCCAGGCGCCCGACAGGCGCGAGCGTCAGCTTCGCCCCCTCAACGTTCTTCGAAATCTCCATCTGTGCGACCTCCTTGCGTCCGGGGTTGCCCGGATTGAGCAGAATTATAGCATATCCCGCCGCCGTTGTCAGTCGCCGCGCTTCCGGCCGCCGCGCATGACAAGCTTCGAGACGAGGATGTAGCCGAGCGCCAGGACGAGCCCGGCGCCGATGACGAGCGGCAGATGGGCGGAAACCGCGTCCCTGCCGCGGACGCACAGCTCGAGATAGGAGATGTCGCCGGCGGAGCGCCCGAGCGCGTAGCCCGCGAGCGCAAGCACCGCAGTCCATATCCCCGCGCCGAGCGCCGTGAAGAGCGTGAAGGACGCGAGGGGCATGCGGGCGACTCCTGCGGGTATCGAGATGAGCTGGCGCACGACGGGGACGAGTCTGCAGAAGAAGGTCGTCGCCGCGCCGTAGCGGTTGAACAGCTCGCACGCCCGCTCCAGCGGCTCCTTCTTCACGAAGAAGTACCTTCCGTACCGCTCCAGGAACGGCTTGCCCAGCCTGAGGGACAGGTAGTAGTTGACCTACACCCCGGCGAGCGACCCGGCGATCCCCGCCACGACCGCCGCGGCAAGGCCCGCGCAGGGCGACTGGAGCCCCAGCTCGCCGCGGGCCGCGAGGAACCCCGCGGGAATCATCACCACCTCGCTCGGGAACGGGATGAAGCTCGACTCGACCGCCATGAAGACGAACACGAGGGCAAGCCCCCACGTCGGGGCGAAGGCGGCGATGGCGTCAAGATGCGATGCGATT
>JAFRJH010000095.1 GCA_017432385.1 Kiritimatiellia bacterium | reverse complement strand
CGCATAGTCCCCGCACCCCGCGAAGCCGCACCCGCCGCAGTTGGCCCCCGGGAGGGCGGCGAGGACCATGCCGATCCGCGGATCCTCCTTCACGCTGAGGCAAAGGTCCGCAACGGCGAGCGCCACCGCGGCGACAAGCCCGATTCCAGCAATGATCAATATAGCTATCGTCATATGAACCACCCCGCTACTTTACATTTTGGACTTTACACTACGCATCCGCTCAGTACGGCAGCTTCACGAGCCCGCTGAAGCCCATGAACGCGAGCGACAGAAGCCCGGCCGTGACAAGCGCGACGGCGATCCCGCGGAAACAGCGCGGGGGATCCGCGTGGGCGAGCTTCTCGCGGATGCCCGAAAATATCACGAGCGCGAAGCCGAAGCCGATAGCGGCGGCGAACGAGAAGAACACCGCCTCGAAGAAGCCGGTCCCCTGCTTGCAGTTGATCTCCGCCGCGCCGAGGACGGCGCAGTTCGTCGTTATCAGCGGGAGGAAGATGCCGAGCGCGCCGTGGAGCGACGGGAGGAACCGCTTCATCGCGATGTCGATGAACTGGACGAGCGAGGCTATGACGAGGATGAACGCCAGCGTGTGGATGTATCCCAGGCCGTGCGGGGCGAGCAGCCAGTGGTCCAGGCACCAGGTAACGGCGGACGCGATCGTCATGACGAAGACGACCGCGCCGGACATGCCGAGGGCCGTCTCCGTCTTCTTGGAAACCCCGAGGAACGGACAGCACCCGAGAAAGCGGCTCAGGACGAAGTTGTTGACCAGAACCGCGCCGACGAGAATCATCAGGTAGTAGCTCATGATTCCCAATTATACCATAATCTCGGCGACCTGTGCCGCAAATCAAGCGCAAGGGGGCGTTCGCGGACGCGCCGGGAAGGCGGCCGGCCGCTACCGCTGCACGCGGCCGGATGCGTTGCCCGCCGCGAGCGCCTCGACTTCCCCGACCGTCACGAGGTTGAAGTCGTGCTCGATGGAGTGCTTGAGGCAGCTCGCCGCGACCGCGAAGTCTATCGCCGCCTGGTCCTTCCTGCCTGTCGCGAGCGCGTAGACGAGACCCCCGCCGAAGGAGTCCCCGCCGCCCACCCGGTCGACGATGTGGACCATGTACTCCGTCGAGAAATACGCCTTCTTCGCCTTGGCGTCGTAGAGCATCCCCGCCCATTTGTTGTCGAAGGCGGAAAGCGAGGTCCTGAGCGTTATCGCGACCTTCTTCGCGCCGAAGCGCTCGACGAGCTGCTCGGCGACGGAGACATAGCCCTGCTTGTCGAGCTTGCCGGATTCAACGTCCGTTCCCTTCGCCTTGATGCCGAAGACGTCCGCCGCGTCCGCCTCGTTCGCTATGAGCACGTCGACATACGGAACGAGCTTCGCCATCACCTTGCCCGCCTCCTCGCGGCTCCAGAGCTTGCCGCGGTAGTTGAGGTCGCACGAGACCGCGATCTTCTTCGCCCGGCAGACCTCGAGCGCGTCGAGGCAGATAGCCGGAAGCTCGCCCCCGAGAGCGGGCGTGATGCCGGTGAAGTGGAACCACTTGGCGCCCTTGAGGATCCTGTTCCAGTCGAAGTCGCCGCGCTTCGCGAGCGCGATAGACGACCCGGCGCGGTCGTACACGACCTTCGACGCGCGCTGCGAGGCGCCCTTCTCGACGAAGTAGAGCCCGAGGCGCGGCCCTCCCCAGACAATGTCCGAAGTGTCGACGCCGAAATGCCGGACGGCGTTGCGCGCGGCCTCGCCGAGCGGATTCTCCGGGAGCTTCGTAACGAACGACGCGTCAAGCCCGTAGTTCGCGAGCGACACGGCGACATTGGCCTCCCCTCCGGCATAGCTCGCCTCGAATTTGTCCGCCTGCACGAAGCGCTGGTACCCCTCGGGGTTGAGGCGCATCATGATTTCTCCGAAAGACACTATTTTCATGGTCTTCGGTGGTGAGTTGAGAGTTGTGGGTCGGAAGCTGGGGCGGCTAGTTGCCGGCTGGGGCGGAGCGCTCGACGAGCTGCCGGGCGACTTCCTCTATCTTGTCCCATGCGCCGGCCGCGATCCACTCCTTGTTGGTGAGGTTTCCGCCGACGCCGGCGCCGACGCACCCGGCCTTGATGAAGTCCGCCACGTTGTCCGGTCCGACGCCGCCCACGGCAAGGAGCGGGATGTGCGAAAGCGGCGCGCGGATCGCCTTTATGTAGCCAGGCCCGAGCGCGCCCGCCGGAAACACCTTGACGAAGCTCGCGCCGGACTCGTATGCGTCCACCGCCTCGCTGGGCGTCATGGCGCCGGGCATCGCGACGAGCCCGCGGCGCACGCACTCGCGTATGAGCGCCGGCTTGACATTGGGGGTTATCATGTACTCGCCGCCGGCCTGCTCGCACATCGACAGCTGCTCCTCGGTCAGCACCGTGCCGGCCCCCGCGCGCACCGCCCCGGCGAAGCGCTCCTTGATCGCGCCGATCGCCGCGGCGGTGTCCTTCCAGGTCTCCGGCACCTTCTGGTTGAACGTCACCTCGACGAGGCGTATCCCGCCCTTCGCGTATGCCTCGGCGAGCCTGAGGCATGTTTCGGGGGCGAATCCGCGGATGATCGCGACGATCCGCCCGGCCCTGACGGCATCTTCTATCTGCTGTTTGCTGGACATGCCGGCATTATACCACTCGCCGCGCCGACGCAGAATCACACACACGAAACACAATGCATGACCAATGCGAAACGCAGGCGATTGTCCTCATGGCACCCGGACGCCAAGCCCGGCAGCGGCTCATTTTGCCTTGCGGTCGTGCTCCATCAGCAGCCGCCAGGCGTTGTCGCGGATCTCGACCATGCCCTTGCGCAGCTTCCCGCAGGCCTTCGGGGTCAGCTTCACGAGGTGCGTCGCATGGCCGGGCACAGGCGCCTCGTACTTTCCGAGGAAAACGCCGACGTCCTCCTGGCGCCACAGGTCGCGCACTGTCCACTTGCACTCGATTCCTAGCTTCTCCATGTCGAGGACGATCGTCCGCTCATACAGCTCCTTGTTGTAGAGACCGGCCGCGATCGAGCCGTCCGCGAGAGGACGCGCCCAGATCTCCCAGCCGTCGCCTTCGTCAACCACACCTGCGCCGGCACCGAGTGGATCCTGGTCGACCGCGATGACCTCGTCGTTGGACAGCAGCGAGAACGTGAAGTCGTCGAGCTGCGTCAAGTCGCACCCGAGCATCATCGGAGAGGCGACGAGCGCCCAGAGCGAGATGTGCGTGTACTGCTCGTTCGGCGCGAGGCGCGACCCCTTGAACCCGTTCCACGCCATCTTGCCGACGCACAGCATGTCGGGGTCGTTGAACGAACCTGGCTTCGAATACATGAACAGGCGCTTCTGCCTTTCGATGGCACCGGATATCGAAGGCCACGTGTCGAACACGTCGCCCGTCGTGCGCCAGCTGTGTCCATACACGAGGTCTCCCCAGGACGAGACATTCTCGCATCCGTACTCGCAGAGGGAGAACACGATGTCGCGTTTCTGGGACCAAAGCGCACGGCCCATCACCCAGTAGGGGTACGACCAGCGCCACAAGCCGGAGCCGTACGCCTCCTGGTCGTAGCTGCACCAGTCGTACT
>JAFRJH010000094.1 GCA_017432385.1 Kiritimatiellia bacterium | reverse complement strand
CGCCATGAGCAGGGCTGCGTCCATATGGCGGACGGCTACGCCCGCACGCTCGGGCGTCCCGGCGTCTGCCTCGTCACGTCTGGTCCGGGCCTTACCAACGCCGTCACGGGACTCGGCTGCGCCAACATGGACGGCGTGCCGCTCGTCCTCATCTCGGGGCAGGTCCCTCTTTCGCAGATCGGGACGGACGCCTTCCAGGAGGCGGATTCGACCGGCATCACCCGCGCGGTCTCGAAGCACAACTTCCTCGTCCATTCCGCCGACGAGATTCCCGAGACCGTCGCGCAGGCCTTCTACATCGCGACGCACGGCAAGCCGGGTCCGGTCGTCATAGACGTCCCGAAGAACTGCCAGACCGACATGACGACCGCGCAGTATCCAGAGCGCGTGTGCCTCCGGGCGTACCATCCCGAGTGCTTCGCGACGACTTCGCAGGTGAACAGGCTCGCGAAGCTCGTCAACGAGGCGAAGAGGCCGGTCATATACGCCGGCGGCGGCGTGATCGCCGCGGGCGCGTCCGCGGACGTGGCCGCGCTCGCGCGCAAGGCCGGCATCCCCGTCGCCACGACGCTGATGGGAATAGGGTCCTTCGACGAGCGCGACCCGCTCTCGCTGCGCATGGCTGGCATCCACGGCGCGTACGCGGCGAACATGGCGATAGCCGAGGCGGACCTCGTCCTGGCGCTCGGCGTCCGATTCAACGACCGCGTCACCTGCAGGGTCTCGCGCTACGCGAGGAAGGCGAAGATCGTGCACGTCGACTGCGACCCGTCGAGCATCGACAAGAACGTGGCCGTCCACCTCGGCATAGTGGCGGACATAAAGGACCTCCTCACCACCGTGAGTTCGCGCATCCGCCCGGCGGAGCATTCCGCATGGCTCGCCCGGATAGACGGGTGGCGGCGAGTCCACGACGGCTCTTGGCGGCAGATCCGCCGCGGCGCGATAATGCCGCAGGCGGTGGTCGAGAGCGTCGACCGGGCGACGAAGGGCGACGCGATAGTCGTGACGGACGTCGGTCAGCACCAGATGTGGGCTGCGCAGTGCTACCGGCATGTCTATCCGCGGCACTTCATAACGTCCGGCGGAATGGGCGCGATGGGCTTCGGCATTCCGGCGGCCATAGGCGCGGCGATCGCGCGTCCGCGCCACAAGGTCGTCGCGGTCGTCGGGGACGGCGGCGCGCAGATGACCTTCCAGGAGCTCGTGGTCGCCGTCGAGCGCAGGCTGGACGTGACGTTCGTCGTCGTCAACAACGGCTGCCTCGGCATGGTGCGGCAGATGCAGGAGTTCTTCCACGGCGGCAACTACTCCGGGACGATCCTCGCGGGGAAGGGCGCGAAGTACCTGCCAGACTTCGTGACGCTCGCGAAGGCGTATGGAATCCGCGCCGTCCGCGTTGCGGACCCCGCCCGCCTCGACGCGGTCGTCGCCAGGGCTGTCCGGAGCCGCGGCCCCTCGCTGGTGGAGGCGGTCGTGGAGCCGCGCGCGAACGTGTTCCCGATGGCGAGCGCCGACGGCGCGATAACGGAAATGAGGTTCTCATGAGCGACGAGATCCACAGGCTCAACTGCTACGTCGAGAACAAGCCGGGCGTCCTCGCGAGGATCGTCGGGCTCATCTCCGGGCGCGGCTACAACATCCAGACGCTGAACGTCGGGCCGACGGAGGACGGGTCCGTCTCGCGCCTGAAGATCGCCGTCCTCGGCAGCCGCCGCGTCGTGGAGCAGATAATACTCCAGCTCCGCAACCAGGTAAACGTCATCGAGGTCACGAGCCGGCGCCTCTAGCGCCGTGCGGCAAAACGCGGAATCCGCCACATCGGCCGCCGCATACATGGTATAATGTCACACATGAAGATCGTCGACTGCGACTATTTCGTCGTCGGGTCCGGCATGGCCGGGCTCATGAGCGCTCTGCACCTCGCGAGCTACGGCAGGGTCGTCGTGGCGACCAAGGGCCGTCTCGCCGACTGCAACACCAACTTCGCGCAGGGCGGGATATGCTGCGTGATGGACCCCGCCGACACCTTCGACAGGCACGCGCGCGACACGATGATCGCCGGCGCGTGGCTAGGGAAGAGCGAAGTCGTCCACGAGATATGCGAGCACGCGCCGGAGGGCATCCAGGACCTGATCGACTGCGGCGTCAGGTTCGAGAAGGGCAGGGACGGCTCGTGGGACCTCACGCGCGAGGGCGGCCACAGCGCGCGCCGCATCTTCCACGCAGGGGACATAACGGGCGAGAAGTGCGAGGCGGCGATGATACGCCGCATACGGCGCAGCGGCGTCGAGACGCTCGAGAACACGATCGTGATCGACCTCGTGATGACGCGCCGCATCGGGGTCAGGGGCGAGAACCGCTGCGTCGGCGCGTACGTGATGGACAAGAAGTCCGGCGAGATATACGCCGTGCGCAGCCCGAATACGATCCTCGCGACGGGCGGCTGCGGCAAGGTCTACCTCTACACCTGCAACCCCGACTCCGCGACGGGCGACGGGATCGCCATCGCGTGGCGCGCCGGCGCGAAGATAGAGAACATGGAGTTCATCCAGTTCCATCCGACCTGCCTCTACCACCCGCTCGCCAGGCGCTTCCTCATCTCCGAGGCCGTGCGCGGCGAGGGCGCGGTCCTGGTCGACAGGCACGGACGCGAGTTCATGAAGAAGTACGACCCGCGCGGCTCGCTCGCCCCGCGCGACATCGTCGCGCGCTCGATCGACAGCGAGATGAAGCGCACGGGCGACGACTGCATGTACCTCGACATCCGCAGGAAGGGCCGCGCGTACCTCATGAACAGGTTCCCGAACATCTACCACAAGTGCATGGAGTTCGGCATCGACATGGCGAAGGACCTCATACCGATCGTCCCCGCCGCCCACTACACGTGCGGCGGCATCCAGGCGACGACGGACGGCCGCACCTCGATCCCGGGGCTTTCCGCCGTCGGCGAGTGCGCCTCGACCGGTCTCCACGGCGCAAACAGGCTCGCCTCGAACTCGCTCATGGAGGCGCTTGTCTGCGCGCGGCTGACGGCGGCGCGGCTGGGGCCGCACCCCGACAAGTTCGGGAAGGGCGCCGCGCGGCCGGCGATACCTGACTGGAAGATCGGCTCCGCCGTCCCCCCCGACGAGGCGGTGCTTGTCGCGCACATGTGGGACGAGATACGCCGCCTCATGTGGGACTACGTCGGCATCGTCCGCACCAACAAGCGCCTGGCGCGCGCGGCGCACCGGCTCAAGACGCTAAGGAAGGAGATACGCGAGTACTACTTCCGCTACCTCGTCACCCCCGACACGCTCGAGCTCCGCAACCTCGCGGTCTGCGCCGAGCTCATCGTGCGCAGCGCCCAGCGCAGGCACGAGAGCCGGGGGCTTCACTTCACCCTGGACTACCCCAGGCAGTCGAAGCGGCCGAGGCAGACGGTCCTAGACGGATTCAGGGGCTGAGCGATGGAGTCCCCCGACAGCATCCTCGAGGTCAGGGACCTGAAGGTCTGGTTTCCGGTGAAGAAGGGCGTCTTCGCCGTCACGCGCGGGTACGTGAAGGCCGTGGACGGGGTGAGCTTCGACATGCGCCGCGGCGAGACGCTTGGCGTCGTAGGCGAGTCTGGCTGCGGAAAGACCACTATGGCGCGCGCCGTGCTCGGGCTTGTCCGGCCCACGGCGGGGACGATTGAGCTCGAGGGCTCGACGGGTCCGCGCGACCGCTGGCGCGTAGCGCAGGCCGTGTTCCAGGACCCGCTCTCGTCGCTCAATCCGCGCCACACGGTCCTGGAGCTGCTGACCGAGGCGATGGTGTACCACGGGCTATGCCCGAGGAACGCCCGCCGCGGGCGCGCCGCCGCGCTCCTGGAGGCGGTAGGGATGTCCGCGGACGTCCTAGACCGCTATCCCCACGAGTTCTCCGGCGGGCAGCGCCAGCGGATATGCATCGCGCGCGCGGTGTCGCTCCGTCCGAAGCTGCTGGTGTGCGACGAGGCGGTCTCGGCGCTGGACCTGTCGGTGCGCGCCCAGGCGCTCGACCTCATCGGAGGGCTCAAGGCGAAACTGGGGCTGAGCGTCCTTTTCATCACGCACGACATCGGCGTCGTGCAGCACGTCGCGGACAGGGTGGTTGTGATGAAGGACGGTCGGATCGTGGAGTCGGGGGACTGCGCCGGGGTTCTCAAGAGCCCCTCCGCGGAATACACGAGGTATCTTATGTCCGCCGTTCCGCGCATCGGCGCGGCGGCAGTGTGAAGAAACAACGAACATGAAGGCGAGAATGCTGATGGCGACGGCAATGGCGGCGGCGACGGCCTGCGCGGGGGGGCTCTCCCTGCGCGAGGGGGACGTGACCTGCGGGTTCAGGGTCAAGGAGATACGTGAAATGCCGGACCTGTCCGGACGGCTCTGGCGGATGGAGTACGCGAAGAACGGCGCGGACCTGGTGTGGCTCGAGACCGAGGACATGAACAAGACGTTCGCGATCGCTTTCAAGACCCTCCCCGAGGACGACACCGGCGTCGCGCACATCATCGAGCACTCGCTCCTCTGCGGCTCGGTGAAGTATCCCGTCAAGGAGCCGTTCGTGGAGCTCCTCAAGAGCTCGCTCGCCACGTACATCAACGCGAGCACGTCGTCGGACTGCACCATGTACCCCGTCTGCTCCAGGAACGACCGCGACCTCCTCAACCTGGCCGGGGTGTATCTCGACGCGGTGTTCGACCCCCTCTCCGTCACGAACGACTGGGCGATGCCGCAGGAGCGCAACGTCGTGTGCAACGAGATGAAGGGCGCAATGAGCTCTCCGTACTCGATCGCGTACCGCGAGATGGCGAAGATGCTGTTCCCGGACAACGCCTACTCCAGCAACTCAGGCGGCGACCCTGACGTCGTGCCGACCCTGACGGCCGAGGCGTACCGCGCGTTCTACCGCAAGTTCTACCACCCGTCCAACGCCAGGATATTCCTGTTCGGGAAGATGGACGTTCCGCCGATGCTGGAGCTCGTCTCGTCGTACCTCTGCCGCTACGACCGCCGCGATCCCGCTGCGGATCCGCCGGCGCAGCCGCCCGTCGCTTCCGCGCGCGAGATCGAGTATCCCTGCGACAGCGCCGCGGACCGCGTCCGCCTCTGCGAGGGATGGGCCTTCGGCACTTGGCGCGACGCGGACATGACGGCCGCGATGGATGTCCTGTGCGATCTTCTCGCCGGCGGCAACGACGCGCCGCTCAAGAAGGCGCTTCTCGACGCCGGGGTGTGCGAGGACGTGGAGATGTGGTGCCTTGACGGGTTCCAGAACGTCGTGAACCTCACGCTCGTGAACGTGCGCGACGGGCGGCTCGACGAGGCGCGGCGGATCGTCCGCGGGACGCTGGAGGCCCAGGTCCGCGGCGGATTCGACGCGGACCGCATATCCGCGAAGCTCGACCAGATGGAGTTCCGCCTGCGCGAGCGCGACTCGAACCAGCTGGGGCTCGCGTACATGCGGACGGCGCTGACGGGCTGGCTCCACGGCGGGAACCCCGCCGAGCGTCTCGAGTTCTCCTCGAGACTTGCGGAGCTGAGGTCCAGGAACGGAACCGGGTACTTCGAGAAGCTGTTCTCCGATGCCGTGCTCTCGAACAAGCACCACGCGACGCTTGTCATGAAGCCGAGGACCGGTTCGAAGCCGTCCGCTCCATCGCCCGCCCCAGATGCGAGGGCGCCCGAGGACCTGCCGGAGAACATCGCGAAACTGCCGCGGCTCAGGCTTGCGGACATCCCCGAGAAGTGCGACTTCCCCTCGTGGAGCGTCGAGCGCGTCGACGGCGTCGACGTGGTGCGTCCGCTCGTCGCGTCGAACGGAATCGTGTACGCCGCGCTGGCGTTCTCGGTGGACGACCTCTCCGACGCGGAGATGAAGGACCTGCCGCTGCTGG
>JAFRJH010000093.1 GCA_017432385.1 Kiritimatiellia bacterium | reverse complement strand
GACGTCGTGGACGGTCCGCAGCCCCTCAAGCGCCCTGAGCGCCCGCATGAGTCCGAGGCCCATCGCCATGTACGTCAGAAACGAGCCGGCGCAGAACGCCCAGCCGCCGAGCATCCGCGCGCGGCGCCGGCGCCCTCCTGCCGCCAGTATGCCGGCAAGCGCGACGACTATCGAGAACGCGCACGGGTTGAAGCCGTCCGCGATTCCGGCAAGAACCACCGCGGGGAGCGTGAAGCGCGACGCCGCGTCCGGAGTCCGCCCCTCGACGGCGGTGCCGGACACGGGAATTTCAACCACCGGACATTCCGGGTCGTCGCAGGCAATCCGGACTGTCTTCGAGAACCCGCCCGGGAGCATCGGGCCGAGCGAGACCGCAAGCGTCGCGGCGGACGACGGGGCGATGCTCTGCGGCGAAAGCTCGGCATCCGCCCCGCAGCAGCCCTTCACCCGCGACACGGCGACGGGGACGGTGGAGACGTTGCGTATCTCGACCGACTTCGCGGCGGGCTCGCCCGCGGCTATCTCGCCGAAGGCCACTCCCTCCGGCGGGACGGCGAGCCTAGGCGCCGCAGTGGCAGGCAGCGCCGCGCAGGCCAAGCACAGGCAGACAGGAATGCAATCTGACGCTTTCATGTTTTCACCGTGGATAGGGCATTAACGTACCATAAAACCGGACGGTGCGCAACTGCCGCACCGCGGATTTGCGACCTGAATCGCTTGTTTATGGTATAATCTGGGCATGAACACCACGATGGGAAGACTGTCCGCCACGGCGGCCATAGCGTTCTGCGCAGCCGCATCGCTTTCCGCCATTCCGCTTCCTGAGCACCCGCGCCCGGACTGGGAGCGCGCGGAGTGGGTCAACCTCAACGGCGAATGGGACTTCGCCTTCGAACCGAAGGGCACGCCTGTCGACACGCCGGCGCGTCCGGCGGCGTTTGACCAGAAGATCGTCGTGCCGTTCGGATGGGCCGCGCCGCTTTCAGGGGTGAAAGGCGATGGAGACAGCGCATGGTACAGGCGCGAAGTCGAGATTCCGGCGGACTGGAAGTCGACGCGCTTCTTCCTCGTTGTCGGCGCATGCGACTGGCAGACCGACGTCTTCGTGAACGGGAAGTTCGTCGACCGGCACCAGGGCGGATACGTCCCGTTCGAGGCAGAGCTTACCCCCTTCGCGAAGAAGGGCGCCAAGGCGACGGTCGAACTGCGCGTGTGGGACGCTCCGGCGTCAGTCTCCGGCAAGGACTGGCGGCTCTACGGCAAGCAGGGATACGGCAACGCGCGCGGCATCTGGCAGACAGTCTACCTCGAGGGGCGGGGCGAAAGCTACATCGAGTCCGTGCGCTTCACCCCTTCGCTCGCGGACTCCTCGGTGACGGCGCGCATACTGCTCGACTCGCCCGCAAAGACGCCCCTCGCCTTCTCCCTCGACTTCAGGGGGGAAGACCGCCGCTCCCCCGCGACCGCGACATTCGCGCCAGGCGAAATGGAGAAGGAAATCGCGATTCCGCTCCAGAACGTGAAGCCCTGGGACCTCGAAAGCCCCTATCTTTACGAAGTGACGGCGACGCTGGGCGAGGACAAGGTGTCGACCTACTTCGGAATGCGCGAGGTCGGCGTCGGGAAGAATCCGAACGGACACCCCTACGTGACGCTCAACGGCAAGCCCGTCTATCTCCAGCTCACGCTTGACCAGAGCTACCATCCGGAGGGATTCTACACCTTCCCGACGGACGAGTTCATGAAGAACGAGATACTTATCTCCAAGAAGCTCGGACTAACCGGCAACCGTGTCCACATCAAGGCGGAGATCCCGCGCAAGCTGTACTGGGCCGACAAATTGGGACTTCTCATCATGGCCGACGTGCCGAACTGGTGGGGGAATGCAAGCGAGACTGCGTTCCGCGAGCACTGGGCGTGCTTCGAGGGAATGCTCAAGCGCGACTTCAACCATCCGTCCGTCTTCGCGTGGGTGCTGTTCAACGAGACATGGGGGCTCTTCTCCGAGGGCCGCGCCTATTCCGACGCGACGAGGCGCCGCGTGGCGGACGTGTGGCGCAGGGCGAAGGAGGCGGATCCGACGCGCATAGTCGAGGACAACTCTCCGTGCAACCACGACCACGTCGTGACCGACATCAACACATGGCACGCATATCTCCCGGGATGGAAGTGGGAGTCGAGGCTCGACGAATTCTGCTCGAAGACGTTTCCCGGCTCGAAGTGGAACTACAAGGGCGGCTTCGTGCAGAGGGACGAGCCGATGATGAACTCCGAGTGCGGCAACGTGTGGGGCTACGCCGGCTCCACGGGCGACTGCGACCTCACGTGGGACTACCACATGATGATCAACGCCTTCCGCCGCCACATGAAGTGCGCGGGCTGGCTCTACACCGAGCACCACGACGTCATCAACGAATGGAACGGATACGTTCGCTTCGACCGCACCGAGAAGGAGTTCGGCATCGAGGAGCTCTTCCCGGGGATGACCTTCCGCGATTTCCACGCGGACGCCTACATTCCGCTCGACACGGAGCTCTGCCGCGAGTTCAAGGCAGGCGACGTATATGTCGTCCCCGTAGAAGACATCTCGCTGACGACCGATCGATACGCGGGCAAAAAACTATCGTATCGCCATTCGCTCAGGTACATCGACGGAGAGGGCAAGGTCGTGCAGAACGATGGCGCGCCGACGCGCATCTCCCGGTACGACGAGCCCGCAGAGGCGTGGCAGGAGAAGGGGAGCATCGTCTCCTTCGCCGCGCGGCTCCCCGACTGCGACGCGTGCGGAACCGTGAACGTGACGCTCTATGCGGACGACAAGCCGATTGCGCGCAACTTCACGTGCTTCATCACGCGAAAGGCCGAGCCGAAGGAGGTGCGTCCGGTTAAGGCCGAGTGGACGCTCGGTCGGTGGGATGTTCTCGGCGGCAAGAAGGACTGCGGCGCGGGCACGGGGTTCTTCGAGTACGAGTTCGACGCGCCGAAGGGCGAGTGCGTGTTCCGCGCCGAGGTCTCTTCCAAGCGGCTCAACGCGAAGGACTTCAAGAAGGACGCGTCCTCTGCCACGGACATCGACTACATGCTCGGCGGACTCGCAGACCGCTCGCAGAATCCGAACAGCTATCCGCAGACAACCGTCGCGCACAAGTTCCCCGGTTCAGTCAAGGTGTACGCGAACGGCACTCTTGTCGCAACGGTCGAGCTCCCGGACGACCCCGCGGACCACCGCGGCATCCTCTCGTGGTTCTCGCAGGAACGCGCGAAGGACGGCAAGGACAGGCTCTGCGAGGCCGGAAGCTACGGCTACCTCGTCGAGGCGAAGATCCCGGCCGAGGTCGCAGCTGCGTCGAAGGGCGGGAAGATGACGATCCGCCTCGCCGCCGAGAAGACAGGCCTCGCCGTGTACGGTCCGCGCTTCGGGCGGATGCCGTTCGGGCCGCACATCGCCCGCTGACGGCGCTACCGGCCGGACGGTCCGCGCCCAATCGCGGCGAGCATCTTCGCCATGCGCTCGACGGCGAGCTTTATCTTGTCGAGCGAAGTCGCGTAGGACAAGCGGACGAATCCAGCGCCGCACGAGCCGAAGGCCGAGCCCGGCACGCACGCGACGCCGAACTCCTTGAGCAGCCTCAGGGCGAACTCCTCGTCCGAAAGCCCCGTCCGGCGGACGTCCACGAAGAGGTAGAACGCGCCCTTCGGCATGAGGGTCGGGAGCCCCAGCGCGTTGAGCGCCGGCACGAGATAGTCGCGGCGCTTGCGATACTCGCGGCGCATGCGGTCGACGTCCTTGTCTCCGAAATCCATAGCCTCCACGCCGGCCGCCTGCGAGAGCGTCGGGGCGGACATGATGCCGTACTGGTGAATCTTCATCATCGCGTCGACGACATCCGCCGGACCGCATGCGTAGCCGAGGCGGAAGCCCGTCATGGCCCAGCTCTTCGAGAAGCCGTTGAGGAGAACCACCCTGTCGCGGAATTCGGGAAACGACGCGAACGAAACCAGCGGCTCCGACGGATCCGCGATCCCGTAGTTGAGCTCGCTGTACACCTCGTCCGCCAGCAGCAGCAGGTCGTGCCGCTCGCAGAAGCCGAGTATCGCGGCCATGTCTTCGCGGGAGAGCGTCGCGCCCGTCGGATTGCACGGGAAGTTGAGGAGCACCGCCCTGGTCCTGGGACCGACCCTGCGCTCCAGCGCCTCGACCGTGAGGCGGAACTCGTCCTCTACGCGCGTCTCGACGGCGACCGGCTCGGCGTGCGCGAGGCGGATCGTCGGCGAGTACGACACGAAGCACGGCTCGTGGTAGAGGACCTCGTCGCCGGGCGAGCAAATCGCCCGTATCGCGAGGTCGATCGCCTCGGAGACCCCGACCGTGACCAGGACTTCCCTCGTCCAGTCGAACTTGGCGCCGAAGCGCCTGTCAAGGTAGCGGCATATCGCCTGGCGGAGCTGCGGCGTGCCGAGGTTTGACGTGTAGTGCGTGCCGCCGTCCTCGAGGCATGTGACCGCCGCGCGGGAAATGTGCCAGGGCGTGTCGAAGTCGGGCTCGCCCACGCCGAGCGAGACGATGTCCTTCGACTGCGCGACTATGTCGAAGAACTTCCTGATTCCGCTCTTCGGCAGCGCCGCAACGTGGCTGGCTACGCGCTCCCTCACTTCGCAAGCAGCTCGTCCGCCAGCTTTTCGAGGGCCGCGACGGTCTCGTCCGTCATCGACCCCTTCACCGTCACCGTCGTGCCGCAGAACTCGATGCCCTTCGCGGACGACAGGAGCTCCTTCATCCCCTTCGCGGCCATCGGGCCCCAGGAGCCGTTCTCGATGAGCCCTATCTTGCGGTTCTGGTAGTTGCGGCGGAGGAGATGGCGTATGTACTCCTCCATCTTCGGGAAGACCCCCGTGTTGTACGTCGTCGTCGCGAGGACGAGCCTGCCGTAGCGGAACCCGTCCTCGATCGTCTCGTACATGTCGTCGCGCGCGAGGTCGGCGCAGGCGACCTTCGGGCAGCCCTTCGCCTTCAGCATCTCGCAGAACTTCTCGACGACGGCCTTGGTGTGCCCGTAGACGGAGGTGTACGCGACGCATACGCCGTCCGTCTCCACCCCGTAGGAGCTCCACGTCTGGTACTGCTTCACGGCGTGGGCGATCTCCTCGGGCGTCTGGAGGACCGGCCCGTGAAGCGGACAGATGCGCGCGATGTCGAGCGCCGCGGCCTTCTTGAGGAGCGACTGCACCTGCGCGCCGAACTTGCCGACGATGCCGAAGTAGTAGCGGCGCGCCTCGCAGTCCCAGCCCTCGGGATCGACCTTGTCGTTGGCGCCGAACTTGCCGAAGCCGTCCGCGGAGAAGAGGGTCTTGGTCGAGGCGTCGTAGCTGACGATCACCTCGGGCCAGTGCACCATTGGAGCCCCGACGAACGCGAGGGAGCGTCCGCCGAGGTCGAGCGCGTCGCCCTCCTTGACGACGACGCGGCGGTCCGCGAAATCGGTGCCGAAGTAGTTCTTCATCATCGCGAACGCGGGCATGGACGAGACTATCTTCGCGTCGGGGTAGGCCGCCGCGAACTTCGCGATGTTGGCGGAATGGTCGGGCTCCATGTGGTGGACGACGAGATAGTCGACGCGGTCCGTCGCCGCCGCGACGTTCGCGAGCCATTCATCGCCGAAGCGCGCGTCGACCGTGTCCATCACCGCGGTCTTCCCGCCCTTCACGACGTAGGAATTGTAGGCCATCCCGAGCGGGACCTCGAACTGCCCCTCGAAAAGGTCGATGTCATGGTCGTTGACGCCTACGTACAGTATGTCTTCTGCGATCTTCATTTTCTGCCTTTCTGAAAAACATGGCTCTTTATGTGCTCCTGGACGGTCTCCGTCACGAACGGTGCCGTGTCGCCGCCATAGCCGGCGATCTCGCGGACGGTCGACGCTGTCACGTACGCGAGCTGCTCGCTCGGCATCATGAACAGGGTCTCGATTTCGGGCGCCATGCGGCGGTTCGTGAGCGCCATCTGGAACTCGTACTCGAAATCGCTGTACACGCGCACGCCGCGGATGACGACCTTCGCGCCCTCACGGCGGCAGAAGTCGACAAGCAGCGTGTCGAGGAGCTTGACCTCGACGTTCGAGATCCCCGCCTTGCCTACGTCGGCGGCGATCATCTCCATGCGCTCCTCCGCGCTGAAGATGGCGCCCTCCTTGTGGCTCGTCGCGGCCACGGCCACGATCAGCCTGTCGTAAAGCTTCGCCGCCCGGCAGACGAGGTCGAAATGACCTTTCGTCATCGGGTCGAAGGTTCCTGGATATACAGCTGTTTTCTCGGCCATGGCGGATATATTATAGCACATTCCGCCGCTGAAACGGCGCAGCTGCGGGAAATATGGTAGAATAGGCGCATGACGGCGAAAGACATACCCGCGGTCGACCGTGCGCTGAAAAAGGAGTTCCGCGCACACTCGGCCCCCATAGTCGAGCTAGTCGAGGCGCAGACGAGCGATCCCTTCTGCGTGCTCGTCGCGACGATTCTCAGCGCCCGCACCAAGGATGCGTGCACCGCGGGGGCCGTGAAACGGCTCTTCGCGTCCGCGGCGGGCGGCGTCTTCGGCCCCGCAGACCTGGAACGGCTCTCCGTCCGCGAGATCGAACGGCTCATCTACCCGGTTGGATTCTTCCGCGACAAGGCGAGGCACCTGAAGGAGCTGCCGAAGGCGCTGAAGGAGAAGTTCGCCGGCGTCCTGCCGCGGACGGTCGAGGAGCTGTGCGAACTGCCTGGCGTCGGGCGCAAGACGGCCAACCTCACGGTTGCCGTCGGGTTCGGCCTTCCCGCCATATGCGTGGACGTACACGTACACCGGATATGCAACTGGCTGGGGCTGGTGGACACCCGGAAGCCCGTGGAGACAGAGATGGAGCTGAGGCGCATCCTGCCCGTCCGCTACTGGAAGACATGGAACAGCCACTTCGTGAGCTTCGGGCAGACGCGCTGCGACCCCGTCCGCCCCAAGTGCGGCGGATGCCCGATCGCGAGATTCTGCCGCTCTCCGAAGAAGACGGCTTAGGCCGCGCCGGCCAGGGCGGTCCGCGATCAACGCGGGGCCTGCCGGCTCAGATGCCCTCGCGGTCGCAGAGGGCCGAGACCAGAAGCGCCTTTATCGTGTGCATGCGGTTCTCGGACTCGTCGAAGACCTTGGAGTACTTCGACTCGAACACCTCGTCCGTCACCTCGAGCGCCCCGCAGTCCTTCGTCACCTCGGTGTTGAAGTCGTGGAACGCCGGCAGGCAGTGGAGGAACATGAGCCGTCCGTCCATGTTGCCGGTCGCGCGCATGAGATCCATGTTGATCTGGTAGGGCCTCAGCAGCTTGATGCGCTCCGCGGTCTTCGCCTCCTCGCCCATCGAGACCCACACGTCGGGGTAGAGGACGTTCGCGCCCCTCACGCCCGCCTTCGGGTCCTCGGAGACGCGGATGTCGACTCCGTTGCGTTTCGCGACCTCGTCGGCCTCGGCAAGCACGCCGTCGTCGGGGCGGAGTTCCCTCGGGCAGCAGCAGACGTAGCGGACGCCGCACTTGGCGCAGCCCATCATGAGCGAGTTCGCGACGTTGTTCCTGCCGTCCCCGACGTAGGCGACCGTCGTGTTCGCGTCGAGCGCGCCGAAGTTCTCGCGGACGGTCAGGAGGTCGGCGAAGATCTGCGTCGGGTGGTAGTCGTCGGTAAGCCCGTTCCAGACCGGGACGCCCGAGTACTTCGCGAGGTCCTCGCAGTCGGCCTGGCGGAAGCCGCGGAAGAGGATTCCGTCGTAGATGCGGCCGAGCACGCGCGCCGTGTCCTTCACGGACTCCTTCTTGCCGAAGTGGATGTCGGGGCGCGTGAGATACTCGCCGTTGCCTCCCTCGTCCCTGACGGCTATCAGCGTCGAGTTGCGCGTCCTCGTCGAGCTCTTCTCGAATATGAGCGCGATGTTCTTCCTGTGCAGCAGGTCGCCCCTGACGCCGGCCGCGCGGCGCGCCTTGAGCTGCGCCGAAAGGTCGATGAGGTTGAGCATCTCCTCGTCGGTGAACGACGCGAGGCGCATCATCGAGCGCCCCTTGAGGCTGTCCATCCAAGTTAACATGTCCGTCTCCTTGCGAATTGAGCTGAAATTATACCATTTCGCGGCGGACTTTGCCACGCCGCGCAAAAGGCAATGCCCGAGTTTCGCCGGGCGGCGCGGCGGACTCGACGCGGGGAATGGGACTGCGGCGCGGACGGGGCCGGTGGCTACATCACGTACCAGAGGATGCAGAAGAAGTGGCAGATCGTGCCGGCGAGGACGAAGAGGTGCCAGACCATGTGGGAGTAGGGGAGCGACTTCCAGAGGTAGAAGACGCAGCCTAGGGTGTAGAGCCCGCCGCCGAGCGTGAGCCACATCGTCCCGAGCCCGTGCAAGGTGCGGATGAGCGGGACAATGGCGAATATCGCCACCCATCCCATCACGACGTACGCGACCGTCGACACGAAGCGGAACCGCCCCGTCGTCCATATCTTGAAGATGACCCCCGCGAGCGCGCCGCCCCACTCCACGCCGAAGATCGTCCATGCGAGCGCGGGGCTCCCGGGGCGCAGCGTCACGAGGCAGAACGGAGTGTAGGAGCCGGCGATGAGGAAGTATATCGCCATGTGGTCCATCACGTGCAGGACGCGCTTCGCGGGCAGGTACGAGACGGCGTGGTAGGCGGACGACACGGCGTAGAGGAGGATCATCGAGAACCCGAAGATCGCGCCGGAGGTCGTCTTCCACGCGACGTCCACGCCGCTCATCGCCCCCTGCCACACGAGAAGCGCGAGCATCGCCGCGCCGAGGTGCGAGCCCACCACGTGAGTCACCGTGTTCGCGATCTCCTCGCCGCTCGTCTGGACCCTCGCCGTCATCGCGCCCTCACACCCTGTTGCCGTCGCCCGAGACGATCGTCTTCGAGTGCGCGTGGCATATCGCGAGCGCCAGCGCGTCCGCCGCGTCGTTCTGCGGCAGCTCGGGGAGCGCGAGAAGCGTCTTCACCATGCGCTGCACCTGGCCCTTCTCCGCCATGCCGTTGCCGCAGACGGACATCTTCACGCGCCTCGGCTCGTATTCGTAGATCGGCTTCCCGGCGCCGGCCCCCGCCACGATCACCGCGCCGCGCGCCTCGCCAAGGACCATCATTGTGTTCGCGTTCTTGCCGTATATCACCTTCTCGATGCTGAGGACGTCGGGGTTCCATTTCGCGACGAGCTCCGCGATCGTCGCGTTGATCCGCGCCAGGCACCCCGACACGGGCACGTCCCTCGCGTTCGGTATGCAGCCGTGCTCGAGCGAGCGCATGCGGCTGCCGGACGTCTCGAGGACGCCGTATCCCGTCGACCTGAGCGACGTGTCTACGCCTAGGATCACCATTTCGCGACATTATACCATTTCGCGCCGCGGCGATATATGGTAAAATCTGGGCATGAACGAAACAAACCCACCGGCGAGGGTCTCCCGCTGGACCCAGAAGCTCCTCGACCTCTCGCTCCGCAACCGCCTGCTCAACGCCAGGGAGACGCGCGAGCTGCTGCCGCTCGCCTGCGCCGACGCCGCCCGCCTTGAGGACCGCCTCGCCGCGAGCGAGTCCGTGGCGATCGAGACCGGCGACCTCACGGAATCCTTCCTCGTCTCGAAGTGCACGCCCGAGGAGACGAAGAAGCGGCTGACGCATCTTTTCCGCATCGCCAAGACGGACATCGAGGAGTCCGGCTGCAACACGCTCTTCCTCGCGCTCGGGATGCTCCGGTGGCTTCCGCCCGGGCGGGGCGCCGGAAGCGTCCTCGCCCCGCTCGTCCTCGTGCCCGTGCGCCTCGTCAGGAAGACCATATCAGACATCCGCCTCGCGCGGCTCGACGACGAGACGATAGTGAACCCGACGCTCGTGGAGCTTCTCCGCGCCGAATACAGGATCCAGGTCGCCGGCGTCGACCCCGCGCCGACGGACGAGCACGGCGTCGACGTGGAGGCCGTCTTCAGGGCGTTCTCGGACGCCGTGTCCGGGCAGGAGGGCTGGGCGGTGGAGCGCTCCGTCGCGCTCGGGCGCTTCTCGTTCGGCAAGTTCGTGATGTGGAAGGACCTCACCTCGCGCCTCGGCACCCTGCGCCAGAACAGGCTCGTCGACCACCTCATCTCCGGCGGCGGCGCCTACGACGACGGCGTCGCCGTCTTCCCGCCGGAGCAGGTCGGGCAGGCGATCGTCCCGTCCGACCTCTACTGTCCGCTCAGCGCCGACTCCTCGCAGCTCGCCGCGGTCCTGTACTCGCAGCTCGGCAAGACGTTCGTCCTGCACGGACCGCCCGGCACGGGCAAGTCGCAGACGATCACGAACCTCATCGCCCACAACCTCGCGCACGGACGGCGCGTCCTCTTCGTATCCGAGAAGAAGGCGGCGCTCGACGTCGTACACGGGCGCCTCTCGAAGATCGGGCTCAGGCCATTCTGCCTGGAGCTCCACTCGAACAAGTCCGGAAAGGCCGAGGTGCTCGCGCAGTTCGCGGAGGCGCTCGCCGTGCCGCCGCAGAGCGCGAAGCCGGAGCGGGAACTGGTCGCGCGCCAGCTCGACGCCGCCAGAGGCGAGCTCGCGGGCTACGTCAAGGCGCTCCACAGGGTCTACCCCAACGGGATGTCGGCCTACGACTGCTTCGCGCGCGCGATCGCCGACCGGAGCCGCGGCGACATGGGCCTCGTCTTCCGCGACGCCCTCAAGGAGACGCGCGAGGCGAAGGACGCCGCGCGCGAACTCGCCGTGCGGCTCGTGAACG
>JAFRJH010000092.1 GCA_017432385.1 Kiritimatiellia bacterium | reverse complement strand
GGGAGCGTGGACCCACCAGGCGTTCGTGAGGACCGTCGGCACGTCGAAGGTCGTCGCGTTCATGGACGGCGCGGAAAACGGCACGACGGTGAAGTCGTTGAATCCGTCGAGATCGTCGTCGTCCGCCGCCGTGAGGAAGCCCTCCGTCCCCTTCGCGGCCGTGAAATCCACCGAGCCGCCGACTGCGCCCGTGGCGCCGTAGGACGCGGTGCCGGTCTTGGACGCAAACGGCGTGCTGACACCTGTCGACTCCGCCATCGGGAGCGCCGATTCGCCGAGGTGCCACACGCCGACGTAGTTGGAGTCCCACACGTCCTTCGGGTCGACATCCGCCGGATCGCCAGAGCCCGTGTAGCCGTAGTGCGCCGTGATGGCGGTGTCCTTCGTGAGATGCGGCACCTTCACCCAGACGGTCGATACGCCGTTCGAGTTCCATGTGTCGATTTCGTGCGGAAGAAGCTTGCCCGTCGAGTCCGCGAACCGGAGGTCGCCGCCGTTCGGCCTGCTGAAGTCGGCGTAGCTGAAGCCGCTGATTGCCGTCGAGAGCTTAACGAGGACCGGGAAGTCCGTGAGGGTGGTGTCGCTCGGCGCGCCGGAGAACGTGACCGTCATCTTCTTCGCAAAGGCGGACATGTCAAGCTGTCCGTAGTCGGGAGAATCGGACGCCTTGGAGATCATAAACACCTGGTTCGGCTGCGGCGGCACGGAACTTTCGCTGTGTTCGGAGCCCTGGACGAGCTTCGCCGACGCCGCGCACTTCATGTTGTAGTAGCTGAGCAGCACACCGCGCGGCGGGCACGTGTAGTCGCCCATTCCGATGCGCGTGATTTCGGCCACGCAGGTGCGCGGGACGCGCTTCGCATGCAGGGCCGCGTCGAAATAGTAGGCGCCAGCCACGTTGGGCATACCCCATGTGTTGGAGAGGAGAGGACCCGTCGTGCTAAGGTAGTTGCCGATGTCGCATCCCCAGGTGATGTAGGGCCTGATCTTGGAAATGCCGTCGACCAGGCTGCCCGCCCACATTGCCTGGAGACCGCCCTGGCTGCCGCCCTCGGCGATTAAGTCTGCGCCGTTCCACTCGGGCCTAGACTTGAGGTAGTCGAACGCGCGCACGGCCCTGAGCGCCATGTAGTAGAAGTACGCGTTCGTGGGGTTGTCGTAGTCCTGCGGGGCGAGTCCGTGCGAATACGGCCTGCTGGAGCCGGGGAAAACCGGATGGTACGGGCCGTTGACCTCGTCGGCGAAGTCCGTGTAGTACTGCGCGTCCCGCCCGACCATGTCATAACCGTGCGCATTGACGTGGAAGAGCATCGTATCCGTCCCTGGCTTGTCGGTCGGGAGCGACGGCTGGGCGATGGCCACGCTGTATCCGTCGAAGGTTGCCTTGGCCTTGAGGGTGCCAGGATGCGCGTTCTTCGGGATCGTGAGCCAGCCTGTCACGGGATGCGGTCCAAAGCACGGAATCTTTGCCGCATAGTAGCGATAGGTGTTTGTCACAGAAGACTTGGGGAACACTTCGACCAGCTCCGCGCCGTCCAGCGGCACGGCAGCGAGCTTCGCCTTCGCGTCGGTCCAGAACTGGGCGAAGTCAGCGGGCTCGACGGTGGTAAGACTCATCTTCTCCGTCGCGACGCCAGCTCCGCCGGTGAACGTGATGTTGGCCGTCTTTCCGCTGGCGTCCGTATACGCATACTTCTTCTTGTCTGATCCGGCGAGGTACGCCTGGATGTGCACAAAGCCGTTGGTGGCGAGGCTGGTAGTGATTGAGAACCCCTGGGTTGCAGATATCGTGTTGGTGCCCTTCACGCTGACACCGTCGTCCGCCGTGCGCTCCCAGACAACGTAGGCCGGGGTCAGCTCCGCAGGCAGGACACATTCGCCCACGCCGTCGAGCCGGAAGTCGAAGCGGATCGTCTCGCCCTCGGCGTAGTCGATCGGGTTCGCCTTGTCCGTCGCGGCCTTGAGCTTGATGTTGGCGGGATCGGCCACGGACGGAGCCGCGCCCTGGACGGCGTATGTCGCGAAGTTCGCGTCCGCCACGGTGTCGTAGGTAGCCTGTATCCAGTCCGCGGAGCGGACGCACTTCGAGATGCGCACCTCGTCGACAAGACCGGGGAAGTTGGTGGCGTTGAAGGAGTCCAGGTTTCCGACGTGAAGCTCCGACGCGCCGGCGTAGACTCCGCCAGAAAGCGTTACGCTGGCCGTTCCCTTGATGACGCCGTTCAGGTACCCCTTTGAGTTGGATGAGGTGGCCGTGGAGTCGAGCGAAAACGCCTGGTGGTTCCACTGGCCCATCACAGGCGACAGGGCAACACCGGCGGAGACCCTGTTTACGCCGTCAGCCGTGTACTTCATCTCGGTGCCGGTGCCGTTGTCGTAGAGGTAGTAGGACATTTCCTGCCCGATCTGCTTGCGCTTCGAGAGGATGCCGGCGCTCTTCGTGTGCGACGACTGCTTCGTCCACGCCTCGATCGTGAGCTTCTTGAATCCGTCCAGCTCCCTGTGGTCGTCCATGTTGACCGATCTCGACGAATCCGCCGCGCCGAAGTCGACCGCTCCGCCCGCGATGCCGGCCGCGCCGTAGCCGATTCCGGTTCCGTCAGCGGACGTGACGTCGCGCGAGACGTTGCTGGAGTCGGCGAGCGGGAGCTTCTGCTCGCCCATGTGCCAGACGCCCACGTAGTCGGAATCCCACACGCTCTCGACCTTCGGGACGATCGGCTTCGCGCATCCGTAGCGCGCGACGATCTTAGTGGACGACGTCAGCGAGGGCACCTTCACCCAGACGGTCGAGACGCCGTTCGTGTTCCATGTGTCGATCTCGTGCGCAAGGAGCTTGCCGCTTGCGTCGGTGAAGCAGAGGTCGAATCCGCCCGGCTTCTTGAAGTCGGAGTAGCGGAACCCGTAGATGCCGGACTCGGAAAGCTTCACTAGCACCGGGAAGTTCGCGAGCGCGGACGAGCCGGAATAGCCGGAAAACGTGATGTCGATCGCCTTCGCGTACATATTGGTCTTGAACTTGTCGGTGACAACAAGGTCGGGGAACAAGCCCGCCTCGACATAGTCAAGCATTGCTGAATTGGCTCCGTAGCCGCTGAAGCAGTTCATTCCACCGGTTGAGTCCGAATAGTATATCCACGGCGCCCAGGGGACACTGTTCGACTCGCACCAACGCGTGACCATTGAGAGATACTCGGTAATGTCGCCATGGTCGGCCAGCTTGCTCGAAACATTGAACTCATTCATCACGAGGGGAACACCCGTCGCCTCGAGATACTGCCCGCACCACTTAAGGTCCGACTTCAGCGTGTTTCGTGCCGTGGCGTACTGCGCGACTCCCTGGGCATTTGTCCCTGTCTGATACCGCTGGTCGATTCCCGTCTTCGTCATGTTGGGATTGGTCGTCCAGGTCTCTCCCTGGTGGGTGAACCAGCCGGGATTGTATTCATGGACGACGACTGCTATGTTGTTGTCGTTCGCGGGGAGCGACACCCAGCCCGTCTTCGGCGGTGTCGCGCACTGCGTCAAGACCCACGGCTGGCTTGCATCACCTGGATCAAAGAGGATGAGCCTCGTCGGATTCGTCTTGCGTATCTCCTTGATCGCGTTCTTCTGGAGTGTGCAGACGCGGCCGTAGTCATGAGACCCCGGCTCGTTGGCAAGTTCGAATATGAGCTTGTTTGGATAGTTCTGATAACGTTCGGCCACTGCTTTCCAAAGCGCAAAGAACTGGTTGGTGCTCGCGGCATTCGCCGGGTCGATATTAAACCAGCCGTGGAAGTCGAGGATGACGTAGAGACCGGCGTTGATCGCATTGTTGATGACCGTGTCGAATGTCGAGAAACCTGGGCCAGTCGTCGAGCTCCACCAAGAGCTGGAAGTCGTCGTCTCCTTGAGTGTCGCGACGCCGGTGCTGCTGTCGTAGGTGGCATAGTCGCGGAAGTCGACCGGAAGTCGCACGTGGTCGAAGCCCTTGGCGACAAGCCCGGAATAGACGCCCGGCTGCGTCATCCAGGTTCGGTTTCGACTTTCGTAATAGCCGTCGAAGCCCATTCCGCGCATGAACGGCAGCCGCGGGGCCTTCGCGACTTCGGTGTGCGCGGCGGCAAGCGCCTGCATGGCGCAGAGCGCAAGCGCTGCGACGAACCCTGTCCTCATTATTTCCTCCTTCATGCCCGTAAAATCCGCAGTGATCGATACGGACAGAATTATACATCACGAGCGGAAATCCGGGCAACCCGCCAAACGGGGGGTCGGCTGCCCCGCAAAGGCGCTTGCGGGCGGGCTGGAAATATGAGAAACTATCTCCCGTGAAAACTGCGCTACATCTGGTCGCGATTGCGGCATCGCTTGCTGCCGGGACAGTCCCCGCCCTCGCCGGGGATGCACCCGTGCGTGCCGCACCCTCCGCCGCGGACACGAATGCGACGATCGAATGCGTCGGCCAGGTGGTGCAGGTCAGGATCAGGGACTCCGTGAAGCTTTCGGTCATTGTGCCGGAAGGAGACGACCGCCATTACAGGCCTGTTTCCTTCTGGATCGAAAAGCCGGAAGCGCATCCCAAGGTCAGAAGCGGAGACGTCGTCAGGCTGCGGGCGACGAAGGAGAAGCATCGCGGCGACATCGGGGCCGACATCCTTACCCGACTGGCAAACATCGTGGACCGCGTCGAGATCCTGGGGCAAGAGCCATTCCCGTCCGGGGCGGAGGCCACAGGCGGCGAAATCGTATCCGGCAGGCGCCACCACGAGTTCGTTAGGGTCAGGGGCATCGTTTCGTCCGTGATCCAGGACGAGTCGAACCCCGCCGTGAACTGGTTCGTGCTGCGAACGCCGTCAGGCGACATCCGCGTTTCGACATCTTCCTCCGAGCACCCCCTCGACAGGCTGCTCGCCATGACCGACGCAGAGGTCGAGGTCCATGCCTTTGTCGCGGCAAAGACCCGCCGCATGACATTCTCCGAAGACTTTCTGCTGGCTGGCGAAACCAGCATAAGGACGACAACTCCACCGCCTGCGGTCGCACCGGTTTTCGACGACCCTCCACGCGATACGGAGACCTTCACCTGGCGCGAGAGGCGGGGCGACTTCATGCACAAGGTCAGGATCAGGGGCCTAGTCGTGGCCGAATGCGAGCAGGCCGTATACATCAACACCCCGCACGACGAAATAGCGAAGGTCATCCCGCAGACGGACGCCAAACGTCCACAGCCCGGCACTGTGGTCTGGGCGTCAGGTTTCGTATCGTACGACTGCGCCGGCCCCAGGATGCACGACGCCGTATTCTCGACCGCACCTGACGCACCAGAGGTGGCGATGCCGAAGCCGTGGATGTCCGACCTCGACACGATCCGCGGCAGGGCGCGCCACCTGAACGGATTCACGAGGCTTGTCGTATCGGTAACGGGCAAGGTCGCGGTCGCGCCGAAGATCGTACTCTCGGGGGATTTCCTCTGGATAGAGGACCGCGGACGGTTCGTCGCAGTCGACATGTCGTCCAGCTCAATCGACACGCGCGGCCTCATCGGCGCGACAGTCCACGTGACGGGCGTGTGCGAATCGGTGTTCGAAAGCGACCCCGCAGTGACGACGTTCCCGAGGTTCATGGGGGTGACGATCGTCCCGCTTCCGCAGGACGGGCTCACGGTGCTGGCAAAGCCCGTATTGACGGTCAAGATACTGACGACAATCGTGATCCACCTTCTCCTCGTGATCGGGCTTGTCTCGCTTGCCTGGGTAGTGCTGAAGTCCAGATACGACCGCCGCGGACGCCAGCTCTTCGACGAGCGCGTGGCGCACGTCCGCGCGCAGACCAAGACAGAGGAGCGCACGCACCTCGCCACGGAGCTCCACGACGCCGTGTCGCAGTCCCTCACCGGAATCGCGCTCCAGATCGACTCCGCCAACATAGTGAACCGCGGCGACAACCCGGCGCTCACGAAATGCCTCGCGACGGCGAGGCAGATGCTCGCCCTTTGCAGGCGCGAGCTGCGGGACTGCCTCTGGGACCTCAGGAGCAGGACCTTCGACGAGAAGGACATGACGGAGGCCGTAAGCCGCGCGATCGCGCCGCATTCGGGCAGCATCAAGGCGACCGTGAGGTTCAATGTCCCGCGCGGACTCCTCTCGGAGTCCAAGGTCCACTGCATACTGAGCATCGCGAGAGAGCTCGTCGTGAACTCCGTCCGGCACGGAAAGGCGACGAAGATATGGATAGCCGGCGAATGCAGCAACGGCCGCATCTCGTTCTCGGTGCGCGACAACGGATGCGGGTTCGACGTCTCGTCCGCCCCAGGGCCGGACGACGGCCATTTCGGACTCAGGGGCGTCTGCGAGCGCGTCCGCGCCGCAAAGGGGACGATTGAAATCGAAAGCCGACCTGGCGCAGGCACAAAGACGACGATAACCATGCCCGGAGGGGAATGAGGAAGATGGAAGGAAATAACATACGGGTGCTGCTCGCAGACGACCACACCGTCGTGAGAATGGGCATTGCGACCGTGCTCAACTACTCGGAGGGCTTCGTGGTCGCGGGCGAGGCGGACAACGGACTCGAGGCAGTGAAGCTCGCCCGCGAGCTCAAGCCGGACGTCGTCCTGATGGACCTCCAGATGCCTGAGCTGGGCGGTGCAGAGGCGACCGCGCAGATTCGCGCGGAGAACCCCGAGGTGAAGATTCTCGTCCTGACGTCGTTCGCGACCTCTGTTGAGCTCAAGCGGGCGATGGACGCGGGTGCCTCCGGCGCGCTGGAGAAGAATTCGTCGTGCCCGCAGATAATCGACGCGATCCGCGACGTCGCCGAAGGGCGTCATGTCATAAGCGACGAGATCCGCAACTCGCTCAACAGCTTCTCGTCCATGCCGGAGATGTCCCCCCGGAAGATCGAGATCCTCAACCTCCTGGCCAAGGGGTTCTCAAACAAGGAGATAGCCAAGATCATCGACGTTGCGCCTGCCACCGTGAAGGACCACCTCGAGAAGATATTCAAGAGCCTTAACGCAAGCACCCGTGCGGAGGCGGTGTCGGCGGCCATCAACCTCGGCTTGATTACGGGGTAGCGGCTACCGCTCGATCCAGATCGTGTACTTGTAGAGCACCTGGGCCAAAGACCGGTCAGCGGTTCCCCTTCAGGACAAGCCCCTTCACGTCTTCTGCGACTTCGACGCACGGCGCAGGGGCACCGTCTGGACGCGAAAAGACGTTTCCCTCGAAGACCACGTCCGCCACGCGCTCGACGCGGGCGAAGCCGGAGTTCTTCCTGCAGCGGTCGCGTTTTCCCGTGAGGACAATGCGGTTGTTCCTGAACGTGAGCCCCGTGCCGAAGCGAAGGTCGGCGAAATAGCCAAGCGAATCGACGAACTCGCATCCTTCCACAAGGATGTCGGAGATGAAGCGGCGGTTCAGGCGCTCCGGCTTCACTTGGTCCGGACATCCCAGCCACGTCACAAAGTCCGCGCCAAGCGAATAGTATGAGCCGACAAGTTCCCTCACGCAGTTCCCCTCGAAACGGCAGTTCCTCACGACGACGTTTGTGGTGCCCATTCCCTCCGCCCACCACTTGAGCGTGTAGTCCGCGATGCAGCGCAAGGCGTCGCCGTTCGTCCGGCGGAACACGCAATCCTCGATCGTCGCGTTCGACGCGTTGACGAGCGTTCGCATCTCCATGTCCTCGAACGTGCAGTTGCGGATGACGACTCCGTCCGATGACGCCGTGCGGTCGAAGACGAGGAAATATCCTTCCTCGGGGTTGGATGCCGGAAGGTCGCGGTCAACCAGAATCGCCTCGCCATCGGTCCCGACGCACTTTCCCTTCCATCCCGTAGCGTTGTAGCCGGGGTCGAGAAGTTCGACCGTATTCCCATTGCCCGGACGAAAATACCGCGCACCGCGCTCCAGGACGACCTGCAGCGTCCGCGGCGCGACTCGCTTCGCCACGGTAAAGCGGTCGTGGACGTTGATGGCATCGTCCTGCTCAAGCTTCACGGTCACGTTGTCGATGACCGCGTTGCCGTGGGAGCGGACGAAGTGGATGGTGTCCGCCGAAGACGAAATCGGATGCCGCCAGTCGCGCGGTGCTACGGTGACGTTCTTGAGCCGCCAATTCCTCTGCGTTCCGCCGACATAGACGGCATGTCCGAAGCAAGACGGGATCTCTATGTCGTGCAGCTCGAAATCCTCGTTCGATACGAGCGTGAAACCGCCCTTGCCGTAGTAGGCGTGGGCGATGCGGTATGTCTCGCCGGGCTTGTGCTGCCGAACGCTGTCCCTGTTCAGCTTCGGCGAAAACGCGCGCTTGTTCGGACCAGTCCAGCGCACAAGTCCAGGTTCCTCTACGAACGGGTAGACTCTGACGCGTGTCGGCGAAAGCCAGCGCGTCCTGCACCCCATCTCGCCCTCGTACGTTCCATGCCAGATGTTGGGACCGCGGTCGAACCAGCGAAAATCCTCAGTCATCGGCTGTGTGCGCTGCACGGGAAACGCCTTGCCGTAGTAGGGATGGCGCTCGCCGCATCCGACGAGGTCGTAGTCGATATAGGACTCGTTGTCCGCATCGTCCAAGTGCGTCGCCGCGACCTTGGCACACGTCGCAAGCGGCATGGTGTGCCAGTCCCAGTCCGTAACCATGTTGCCTATCCTCATGCGGCGGCAGTTGCGGATCACGAAGTTCGCGCCCGACCCGTCATGGTCCCAGGAAGGTTCGATCGGATACCGCAGCGCACGGCGGAAAACGAGTTCCGCACCGCATCCGTCAAGTTCGAAGTCGACAAGTCCGTCAATCACGATGGGGTCGCCGAAGCAACGGTATACGCCGGGCGCGAGCAGAACTTTCGCCGCGCCGACGCGCTTCGCCTCGCGCACTGCCGCCGCGATCGCCGCGCCGTTGTCGTCGTTCGTCACCGAAAAGCCGAAATTCTCCGCTTTGAGAACGGCGCCCCCGTGCGACCTCGGCGCGGCAATCTCTATAACGCCTGCTCCGGTGGGATCGGTGCGGGGAGAACTGACGCCGACGTCCTTCTCGAACGGCAACGCGACAAGCGGTGCGGCGGCAAGCGCC
>JAFRJH010000006.1 GCA_017432385.1 Kiritimatiellia bacterium | reverse complement strand
GTCGCTCTCGCGCTGGTAGTTCACGCCGTAGACAGGCCAGAAGCTCCACGCGCCGTCGGACCGCCAGCTGAAGAAAGGGAAAAGGATCGTGTTCGTCTCAAGCATATCGCCAGTCGACGGACGCGGCATGCGGTAGTTCGTCCAGAGCGGCCACAGCGCGAACCTGAGATCGTACATCATGCCGATGTGCGGATGGTAACCGTAGACCGGGAAAAGCCCCGCGTACGAACCCTTCTCGGGATCGCGGCCGTTGAACCACAGGGGGAGTATCGAGAACTGGTACCCGTCGGAGTCCGGATAGTCCTGCCAGTTGACCAGATAGCAGAAGCGCCACCAGTCGCGATGACGGGTGAAGACCGGCCACAGGACGTCCACATCCCCGCCCTCGCGCGCAAAGAGCGGGCGGACGGCGTAGTAGTCCTCGGCGGGCCGCTGCTCGTAGAACGGTCCGACCTGGAACGCGACCGCCGCTATGAGGCTACCTAGCACTCTTCCTCAGCTCCTCGAACGCCGACTTCTCATACTCGGAGAGCTCTCCTATGCGGGACTGCACCCTGCGAATCGTGAGCTTGCCGTGCATCGCGTCCCCTCGGGCGATCTGAACGCGCGCGAGCGAGATGAGCATGCGGACATCCTCCTCCCTGCCGTCCTTCGACTTCGACAGCTCGCACGCCCTGCGGATGCACTTCTCGGCCTCGTCGAGGTCGCCCTTCGAGTCGAGAATCACCGAACCGAGCGTCTCCCACGCGACATAGAGCTCCGGAGCCGTCTCGACGGCCTTGCGCGCAAAAGCCTCGGCCTCGCCCAGACGCCCGCCGCGGCGGAGAACCTCCGCAAGGTCGTTCAGCGCAAGCGCGGGCGGACGCTTCGCCGACGCGCTCCTCCTGAGGAACGCCTCGGCCTCGTCGTACGACCCCTTCTGCAGCGCGAGCGACCCCATGATGTAGTTCGCCATCGCGTCCCTGCGGTTGCGCCTGAGCGTCTCGCGCGCCTGCCGCTCCGCGTCGACGGTGTCGTTGAGCTTCATGTCGAGGCCGAGAATCATCCCGCTGGTGGAGGCGATGTCCGGGCGGTCCTTCGACGCGGCGACAAGTGCGTCGCGCGCGTCGCGCGCGCGGTCGTCGCCCTCGCGCATGAGGACGAACGCCTTGGTGGTCATTAGATAGTAGTCGTTCGGGCTCCTGGCCTGCTTCTCCATGGTGAGAAGGATGTCGTTCCTGAGCTCCTTCATGAGGCGCGAGCGCACCGCCTCGTCCTTGGCGGCGTCGATCTGCTGCATCGTCACGGCGGCGAGCATCGACCACGCCTGGAGGTTCGCGAGGTCTGCGTCGGTCGCCTTGCGGAGCATCGCCTTGGCGGCGTCCAGATCACCCCTCATCATCTTGAGCATCGCCACCTCGACGTTGGAGCGCGGGTCGTCGCCGGCCGCCTCGGTCGCCTTCTGCAGATACTCGATCGCCTTGTCGCTCTCGCCGTCCATGAGCGCGAGGCGCAGCATGCCGAGAAGCGCGTCGTGGTTGGACGAGTCCTTCGCGAGAACCTCCTCGTAGACCTCGCGGGACTTGCGCTGGTCGTTTTCGCTGGCGTAGAGCGAGGCCATCATGTTGAGGACGGTGGCGCGGCCCTCGGACGGCACGAGGTCGATGGCGCGGCGGATCTGCCGCATGGCCTCGCCTGGCCTGCCCGAGCGCGCCCAGGAGAATCCGAGCCTTATGAAGACCTCGGGGCTCCTGATGTAGCCGTAGTAGTTGCCGAGGGCCATCAGCCTGTAGCGGCGGTCGCCGTCGGCGGAGATCGACTTGAGCTCGGCCTCCAGCTCGCGCTTCTTAGCGGCGGCCTTGGCATTGCCCGAGCGCGCCAGCTCGAACTCGTTGAAGAGCGCGCTCACGTTGTCCGCGTCGATTTCGCCGAGCACGAGTTCATAGAGACCGAACGCCTCGTCGTCCCTGCCGGCGTCCTGGAGCCATACGCCGCGGTTGTTGGCGACAAAGCCCATGTGGCGGCGGAGGCCGAGGCGCAGCTTCTCGACCGGATCCTCGGTCTTCCAGAGCCGATAGCTCCCCCAGCCCTGTGGCGCGCGGAGGATTTCGTCGAACTCCTTCCACGCCGACCAGTCGGGGATGCGCCCAGGGTCGCCGCCGAAGAAGAGGAGCTCCGGAACGGGCCTGTGGTCGCCGGTGTACCAGAGATCCGGCGCGCCCCACACGGCGACCTGGCGCGCGACGTCCGGATCGGCCGCGAACCAGTCCTGTATGAACGTGAGGACGCCGAGCGAGAGGGAGAGGACGAGGTCCTTGTTGTGAACACCGCCAACGTTGTTCGTCTTGACGACCTCGGTGAGCTCCTTGATGTAGCCGGAGTCGACGTCGCGCTGGAGGCAGATGAGGTTCACCTCGCGACCCTCCGCCGCGGCCGCAAAGCGGATATGGTCGTCGAGCGTGCCGTCCGTCACGAACCACCGGCGCTCGCCGAGGTCGGCTATGACGCGCTTCGCCACCTTGTCCGCAAAGGCGCCGCGCTGCGGATCGAATGCGAAGAGGTTGAGGACAAGGGTGAACACGACCGCGACGGCGTAAACTGCGCCGGCGACATATGCCACGCGCCGACCCACCGCGACGAGGGAGTCGGCGTCGAGGGACTCGTTGGTCCGCACCGCGGAGGCCATCGCCTGTATCCACCAGTAGACGGCGAGATAACCGGCCGTGACCGCCGCGAAAGCGCTTGTGAGGACAGGGAGCGTGCCGTACGGGCGCATGAGGGCGGACGGGGAGAGCGGCGTCGCGACCGCGAGGATCGACACGAACGTCATCGAGACATGGAATATCCACTGCGCCCAGCCGCTCGACTCGTTGAACGCCTTCTTGCTCGCGAAAAGGGAAAGGACGAACGGCAGCGTCGCGAAAAGCGCGACGAACAGCCATGACTTCGGTCCGATGTAGAGCTTTATCGCCTCCTTGTGCGCGGCGCACATCGCCGAGAAATCGCCTGTCGCGGCAGGAGCGTATATGAAGAACGCCGCAATGAACGCGAAGACGAAGAGCGTCGCATGCCCGTATCCCCTGGCGTCGGATCCGCGCGAAGCCGCCGCGGACCACAACGCGCAGAAGTAGAGCGGAAAGAGCGCAAGGAACATCGGCGAGTCGGCCAGGCCCATGCCGGCCATCACGCCGACGAGGATCGTCAGGAGCCATGCCACGGACTTCGGCGCGCGCGCGAACGGAATCAGCGCCGCAAACGCGACGAGAGCCCAGGCCACGTCGAAGATGCGCGGCTCGAGGTGGGTCGACGCCTCGCGGACCGCCGGAGTGAGCATGAAGACGACAGCGGCCGCCGCGCCGGCGATCCGGCCTCCGGCGACGGGATTCCAGAACGTCGTCTCCTCCATAACGCGGCTACGCACGAACGAAGCGACCACACGGTAGAGCGCAAGCACGGCGACGACGCCGGAGACGGGGCCAAGCGCGTTGCCGCCCCCGAGAAGCCTGGCGAAGAACGCCGCGAGCGGATACTGCGTGAACGGCGACGAGTCAAGCCCGTTCCACAGCGCCATCAGGTGCGCGCTCTCCCCCGGGTACACGTACCCCGCCATCGAGCTGAAGAAAAGAACGGCCGCCGCCGCGCCAAGCCCGAGCGCAGTCGCCCATCCAGCCCATCCACATGAACACTTCCCAGCATTGTCGCTCATCTGACTCCTCCATCAATGCGCAGAACGTCACCGCGCCGCGCAAGTTCAACAACCGCCTTCTCAGAGAGCGTCGCACGGACCACCGGGCGCCCCTCCTCGAAATCCTCCTTCGCCTCGCCGCCCAGCGCGGCGACGGCGGACGATATCTCGCCGACGTCGATCGCGCTCAACGGCGATATCTTCACCGAGACCGTCCCTTCCGCAGACGGCTCGGCACCCGCCCGGAGCGGCAGCACGCCCCGCGCGATCTTGTCGGCGGCGCGGAGCTCCTCCACGCGGAACACGCCGTCGTCCCTCAGCGCGGAGACAGCCCTGTCGTTCGCCTCGACGAGCGCGACGCTCGCCGGCAGCGCGCTGATCGCCCGGGCGCCCGCCTTGGACACGCTGCCGCGCAGCTCCTCCGGCCGCATCACGCCGCAGACCACGGTGTACGGCGCCGTCTTCCTGCGCGACAGGACGCGCGGCGGCGGAACCGCCGCGACCTCGTTGGTGACCGTCACGGTGTTGGTGACGACCTCGGTCACGGCAACGACGTTGGTGACCACCACCTGCTCCGCCACGGCCACCCGGGCCGGGCCGGCGGGAACCGCGGCGGATCCGCCGCGCCGG
>JAFRJH010000091.1 GCA_017432385.1 Kiritimatiellia bacterium | reverse complement strand
CTCGGGCGCGGACGGTACGAGTGCATGTCGAGATACTGCCCGGAAAGCGACCGCGCCTCGCTGTACGTCCAGCCGTAGTGATACGCGTACCAGTACGCGGAATGTCCGTATTTTGTCCTTGCCATGCCGTTTTTCTTGCTTTTGTCCGCGCCTGCCCCGCGGGGTTCCGACGGTACCGGGCGGGCGGCGACGGGGACAGTATACCATAAATGAGAATTGTATGCGGAAAATCTTATTCGAGTGGCTTTGTCTGTCCGGGCCGCCTTTTCGGGGCGGAATTTGGTATAATACGCAGTAGGGATTTGACGCAAACGCAACAAAATGCTTATCATGGGAGATGAAATATGATTCTGCTGCTCGGCAACGAGGCCTACTCGCCGTTCCGTCTGGACGCGATAAAGGATGCAATTGCAAAACTCGACCCTGAACTGGGGCCCGTCGACATAGACGCGCGGTGGGTATACGCGCTTCAGATGGCCGACGGCGCGTTTTCCGTCGAGGAGCTCCGTCGTGCCGGAGAGCTTCTGAACGCCGTCGGGAACTGCGACGAGACCGATTTCTTCGTTACGCCGCGCAAGGGCACGATCTCGCCCTGGAGCTCCAAGGCGTCCGACATCTTCCGCAACTGCGGGTTGAAGTCCATCGTCCGCGTCGAACGCGGCATCCGCTTCCGCACGTCAAAGGACATTCCCGCGAAGTGCTTCTCCGCGCTCTACGACAAGATGACCGAGGGCGTCTACGACGATCTGTCCGATCTTTTCGAAGTTGCCGACCCGAAGCCCGGCCGCACATACGACGTTCTGGCGAAGGGTGTTGACGCGGTCCGCGAGGCGAATGCGGAGATCGGGCTCGCGATCTCGGAACCGGAGATGGAGTATCTTGCGAAGAGCTTCAAGGCGGCCGGCCGCAATCCGACGGACACGGAGCTTGTCATGTTCGGTCAGGTCAATTCCGAACACTGCCGCCACAAGATATTCGGCGCGCAGTTCATCATCGACGGCAGGAAGCAGCCGAAGTCGCTCTTCGAGATGATCAAGAACACCCACCAGAGGCGACCCAAGGACACTCTCAGCGCCTACAAGGACAACTCCGCGGTCGTCGCTGGATTCAAGACGGATGTGTTCGCGATCGATCCCGAGACGAACCGCTACTCGTTCAAGTCCGACCAGCTCGACCAGCTCATGAAGGTCGAGACCCACAACCATCCGACGGCGATCTCGCCCTATCCGGGCGCGGCGACCGGCGTTGGCGGCGAGATACGCGACGAGGCGGCTACCGGGCAGGGCTCGCGCACCATCGCCGGCATCTGCGGCTTCATGGTGTCGAATCTCCGCATCCCCGGCTGCCCGCAGCCCTGGGAGCGCGTCTTCGCGGATTTCCCGACGCGGCTTGCGACTCCGCTCCAGATCATGACGGAAGGGCCGATCGGCGGCGCGGCGTTTGGAAACGAGTTCGGGCGTCCGCAGCTCTGCGGCTTCTTCCGCACCTACGAGGGGGAGGTCGCGGGCGAGCTCCGCGGCTACCACAAGCCGATCATGCTTGCGGGCGGCATGGGCGTCATCCGCCGAAGCCAGGTGGAAAAGAAGCCGGTCAAGACCGGCGCGCTGATCGTCCAGATAGGCGGTCCGGCGATGCGCATCGGGCTCGGCGGCGGCGCGGCGTCGTCGATGATGACGGGCACGAATTCCGAGGCTCTCAACTTCAACTCCGTCCAGCGCGGCAACGCTGAGATGCAGCGCCGCTGCCAGGGCGTCATCGACGCGTGCAGCTATCTCGGCAAGGCCAATCCTATCCTTTCGATCCACGACATCGGCGCGGGCGGCCTCTCGAACGGATGCCCCGAGCTTGTGGAGGCGACCGGAGGCAGGTTCGAGCTCCGCGAGGTCCACAACGAGGAGAAGTCGATGAATCCGATGGAGATCTGGTGCTGCGAGGCCCAGGAGCGCTATGTGCTCGCGCTCAGGCCCGAGGCCCGGTTCTTCTTCGAGGAGCTGTGCCGCCGCGAGCGCTGCCCTGTTGCATTCATCGGCGTCGCGACGGGCGACGGTAGGCTTGTCCTCGAGGATTCGCACTTCGGGGATCGTCCGATAGACATGGACATAAAGGTCCTCCTTGGCAAGCCGCCCCGCATGGTCCGAGACGTCGGGCGCGTGGAAAAGCGGCATCTGCCGACGAACTTCTGGGGCGTCAAGCCGATCGACGCCCTGACGCGCGTACTGCACCTGCCCGCCGTCGCCGACAAGACGTTCCTGGTGACCATCACCGACCGCACCGTCACGGGGCGGGTTGCGCGCGACCAGATGGTCGGCCGCTACCAGCTCCCGGCGGCGGACTGCGCGGTGACGACCATGGGCTACAAGACCTACAGGGGGCAGGCGATGGCGACCGGCGAGCGGACGCCGATCGCGCTCCTCGACGGTCCGGCCTCGGGGCGCATGGCCGTCACGGAGGCGATAACGAACCTTGCGGCGGCCGACGTCGGCGACATCTCGCAGATCAGGCTTTCCGCCAACTGGATGGCCCCGTGCGGCGAGCCTGGCGAGGACGCGGTCCTCTACGACACCGTGAAGGAGGTCGGGCTCGGGTTCTGCCCGAAGCTCGGCGTCTCGATCCCCGTCGGCAAGGACAGCTGCTCCATGCACACGACCTGGACCGACTCGAAGGGCGATGCGAAGACGCAGGTCGCGCCTCTTTCGCTCGTAGTGTCCAGCTTCGCGCCGGTCGGCGACGTCCGGCTCACGCTCACGCCCGACCTGAAGCCCGACCCTGAGGGCGAGAGCTCGTTCCTCGTCTACGTCGATCTTTCGAACGGGGAGTGTCCGCTTGGCGCGACCGCGCTCGCGCAGGTCTACTCGCAGCTCGGCGACACCCATGCCGACGCCGACCCGGCGCTCGTCCGGCGCTTCTTCAACGCGATGCAGGAGATAGTGAGGGGGCGTCTTGCGCTCGCCTACCACGACCGCTCCGACGGCGGCATAGCCGTCACGCTGGCCGAGATGGCGATAACGGGCGGCCGCGGCGTCGTGGCGAAGCTCCCCGACGGCGATGCGCTTGCGCAGCTCTTCAACGAGCAGCCCGGCGCCGTCCTCCAGGTCTCGGAGAGGAACCTCGACAAGGTCCTCGCCGTGTTCCGCGCGGCGCGCGTCCCGGCGTCGATCGCCGGCGCGGTCACGCGGTCGTCGCGCTCGTTCGACGTCTTCGTCGGCGAGCGCCAGGCGATTGCGACGGACCTCACGTACATACGGCGCTGCTGGAGCGAGACGACCTACAGGATGCAGGCTCTCCGCGACAACCCGGTCTCCGCTCGCGAGGAGTACGACAACGCGCTCGACGAGCACGATCCGGGCCTCACGTTCAGGCTCACCTTCGATCCCGACGAAAAGGCGCCGGTTTCCAGGGGCGATGCGCCCCGCATGGCGATTCTCCGCGAGCAGGGCGTCAACGGCCACATAGAGATGGCGGCGGCGTTCGCGCTCGCAGGGTTCGACTGCCAGGACGTACACATGTCCGACCTCATTTCCGGCAAGGTCGATCTGAAGGACTTCTCCGGGCTCGTCGCGTGCGGCGGGTTCAGCTACGGCGACGTGCTCGGCGCGGGTTCCGGCTGGGCGCGGTCGATCCTCTACAACGACAGGCTCAGGGAGATGTTCAGGACGTTCTTCCACCGTCCGGACACCTTCTCTCTCGGTGTCTGCAACGGATGCCAGATGCTGTCGCAGCTGAAGGACATCATCCCCGGCGCGGAGAAGTGGCCGAAGTTCGTGAAGAACGTCTCGGAGCAGTTCGAGGCGCGCTTCTCGACGATCGAGATCGAGCCGAGTCCGTCGATATTCTTCAGGGGCATGGAGGGCTCGCGCCTCCCGATCGCGGTCGCGCACGGCGAGGGGCGGGTGTGGACGGACGGCTGGACGCCCTCGATTCCGGCGGCGCACTTCGTCGACGGGCGCGGGCAGGCGACGATGCGCTATCCGTACAACCCGAACGGCTCGCTCGGCGGGCAGACGGCGTTCACGACGGAGGACGGGCGCGCGACGATCATGATGCCGCACCCCGAGCGCGGCTTCCGCGCCTGCCAGCTCTCGTACAACGACGGCTCGTTCAAGGTCGACGGACCCTGGATGCGCATGTTCCGGAACGCCTACCGCTTCGCGACGGCCGGCCTGTGACAGGGGGCGCGGATGCGCCCTACGGGAACTCGAGCCTGCGCTTGGCCGGCTTCTTGCCCGGCAGACGGCAGGAGTTCTCCGCCTTCAGGCGCGAGACCAGCGACGAGACGCCGGCGGACCACTTCGCCGCGCCGGGCGGGTTGTACCGCCGTCCGAACGCGGCGATGTCGCCCCTGTAGTGGTTGCGCACGGTGCCTGCGGCCCACATTGCCTGCACATAGAAGGACTTCGTTCCGTCCCGGTAGCGGTGGGCGGCGTGCCCGGAGTTCATCGGGCCGCCGATGCCGAACTCGAGCCCCGGCCGTCCGTTCTCGTGGCGACGGATCGCGGCGAGCAGCCACGTCTGCTCCTCGGTGAGGTCATAGTTGACCGCGACCTGGCGGATCATGGCCCATTCGCGCGCCGGGATGAGCGGCGCCTTTGCGGAGGCTGCGGCCGCCCGCAGCGGCAGGCATGCCGCGGCGGCGAGCGCCAGTGCGGCGGCGAGTGCTGTAGATTTTATGTCCATCGCACGATTATTATAGCATTTCCGTCGGGTTTTATGGTAAAATAGCGGGACTATGCTTGGAAAAGGAATAGCGGCGGCGGCTTTGTGCGCGCTCATGTGCCAGGCGCATGCGGCCTACGAGTGGAAGGGCATTGAAAAGGACAGGCGTCTCGGCGGGCGCATGATATCCGTCGGATACCTGAAGGGCAAGGTCGTGATGCTTGACAGGCGCGACTACACCGATCCGAAGAACGAGCCGGCGATCAGGCGGCTTCAGGCGATCTGGGCGACGTACAAGATGAAGCCGTTCATCCTGCTCGGCAGCCACAACGGCGACGCGAGCGCGTCGAAGGTGGAGGCGGTCCTCAAGAAGCTCGGCGTCACGTTCCCCGTGTACAACGGCGCGTGGTTCACGAAGCCCGACTACAGGCCCGAGGACGAGGAGATGATGATGAAGGTGTTCGAGGACAAGACGCCCGTCATATGCATCTTCGACTCGACCTTCCGCAAGCGGCTCTACTACGGTCGCGACGACCATGCGGCGCAGGGGGTGATTCCCAGCGCGCTTCTCGCGGCGTCGCGTCCGATGACCGCAAGGCAGTTCCAGTTCCTCCTGGACTGGGAGGTGGAGAACCTGCCCGGCAAGGCGTATCTGCGGATGAAGGAGTTCCGCGAGCAGTTCCCCGGCGACGCCTCGAAGTACTCGGCGTTCTGGGAGAAGGCGAGCGGAGACGACGACATCAAGCGTCTCGCGAAGCTCGTGGAGCTCTCGCGCCTCGTCAAGGACCGCGACGAGAACGCGAAGACGAAGCACCGCATAACGCCCGAGGTGCTGGAGAAGACGATCGAGAAGTACTCTGATCTCAAGCAGAACGCGAATCCTGCGGTTGCGCAGGAGGCGAAGAACGCGCTCGCGGACATGAAGTTCGCGGCCTCGACGCTGTGAACCCGCGCGAACCGGCGGCCGGCCGGCGCCGTTGAACCGACAAAGGAGTGCTAAAATGAACATGCCCTTGAAATGCATCGCCGCGGCGGCCGTCTTCGCCGCCGTCCAGTCGGCCGGGGCCGACGTCTTCATCGGCCTCGACGACGCCAACCACTGCTCCGGACCCAAGGTCACGGAGGACGACCTGGCCGGCAAGGTCGTGATGGTCGACGAATGGGGGTACATGTGCCTGCCGTGCAGGATGCTGCTGCCCCAGATGCAGAAGTACTGGGACTCGTTCAGGCACAAGAAGTTCGTGCTGATCGGCTCGCATGTCCAGGGCAGGGCGGAGGCCGAGGTGCAGAAGCTGGTCAAGTCCAACAAGCTCACGTACCCGATCTACTACGACGTGTCCGTGGAGGGCGCCCAGCGCGGCAGCGGACCGATACCGTACTTCGTCGTCGTGAACCACCGTGGCCGCGTCGTGTACAAGGGGCGCAGCGACCGCGAGGCGATCGAGGCCGCGCAGGAGGCGATGATGAAGGTAGGTCTGCCGCCTTCGCTCTGCGACGGCGTCCCGCTGAAGCACTTCAGGGGCATGGACAGGCAGCTTGTCCTCGGCAAGGCGATCAAGAACCAGCTCAAGACGCTTGAAGCCGCGTCGAAGAAGGGGCTGCTGAAGTCCGCAAACGCCGCCGACAAGCAGAAGTCGGCCGAGGCGAAGGCGATCCTCGCCGCGATCGAGGCGTCGAAGAAGGACTGCAAGCGCGAAATAGGCTACCTGAAGCGCTCCAACCCGGAGGAGGCTCTCAAGTCCATGAAGGCCTACATGGCCACGTTCCCCGAGGAGGGGGCTGCGTATGCGGACGAGCTTCCCGCGATGGCCGAGAAGGCGAAGAAGTGGAAAGAGGAACAGAAGGCCAGGGCGGCGGAATCCGCCAGGACCGCAAATGCAAAGAAGTGACGACGATGCAGAAGAACGAGGAATTCGAAAACATAACCGAGATACTTGAGCGCAACGCGGCCGAGTGGCCGGACGACACGGCGCTCGTCGAGATCAACCCCCAGCAGCTCGAGGCGAGGCACACGACCTGGCGCGAGTACTCGCTCATCGAGTCGTCCCCGATAGAGGCGTTCCGCAGCGAGCTCACATGGCGCGAGTTCGACGAGAAGGCGAACCGCTTCGCGAACCTCGTCCTTTCCCGCGGATACAAGCGCGGCGACAAGATCGCGATCCTGCTCATGAACTGCATCGAGTGGCTGCCGGTCTATTTCGGGGTCCTCAAGGCCGGATGCATGGCCGTTCCGCTCAACTTCCGCTATACGGCGGACGAGATCAAGTACTGCCTCGAGCTCGCCGACGCGAAGGCGCTCGTGTTCGGCCCCGAGTTCACGGGGCGCGTCGAGCAGATCATCGACCGCGTGCCGCTCGTCCGCGACTGCTTCTACGTCGGCGACGACTGTCCGACGTTCGCGCTGTCGTTCCGCGGGCTGATAGGCTACTGCTCGTCGAAGTCGCCGGCGATCAGGATGGGGCTCGACGACGAGGCCGCCATCTACTTCTCGTCGGGCACGACCGGGTTCCCGAAGGCGATCGTCCTCCAGCACCGGTGCCTCGTGCACAGCTGCCGCGTCGAGCAGGCCCACCACGGGCAGAGGAAGGACGACTGCTTCCTGTGCATTCCGCCGCTCTACCACACCGGCGCGAAGATGCACTGGTTCGGCTCGTTTCTCGTCGGCGGCAAGGCCGTGCTCCTCAAGGGAGTCAAGCCGGAGTGGATTCTCCGCGCGGTGAGCGAGGAGCGCTGCACGATCGTCTGGCTGCTGGTTCCATGGGCCCAGGACATCCTGGACGCCATAGACCGCGGAGAGGTGAAGCTCGAGGACTACAGTCTCGGCCAGTGGCGGCTCATGCACATAGGCGCGCAGCCCGTCCCCCCGGCTCTCATCAGGCGCTGGAAGAGCGTCTTCCCGAAGCACGACTACGACACCAACTACGGGCTCTCGGAGTCGACCGGCCCCGGCGCGGTGCACCTCGGCGTCGAGAACATCGACCATGTCGGCGCAATCGGGGTCGCGGGATTCGGATGGGAGACGAAGATCGTCGGCAGGGACGGGGTCACGCCCGTGAAGCCCGGCGAAGTCGGCGAACTCGCGCTCAAGGGCCCGGGCGTCATGAAGGAGTACTACAAGAACCCCGAGGCGACGGCGGAGATAAAGAAGGAGCCGGGCTGGCTCCTCACCGGCGACATGGCCGAGGAGCGCGACGGGTTCATCTACCTCGTAGACCGCGCCAAGGACGTGATCATCACCGGCGGAGAGAACCTCTACCCGGTGCAGATCGAGGACTTCCTGCGGGCCAACCCGAAGATCAAGGACGTCGCGGTGATCGGGCTCCCAGACCAGCGCCTTGGCGAAATCGCCGCGGCGATAATCGCGGTCAAGGACGGGATGACGCTCACCGAGGCGGAGGTCGAGGGCTTCTGCAAGGATCTTCCTCGCTACAAGCGTCCGCGCAGAATCATCTTCGCGGAGGTCCCGCGCAACCCGACAGGCAAGATCGAGAAGCCGAAGCTCCGCAAGATGTACGGCGCCGCCGGCCTCGTGGCCCAGCAGAACGGGCTTTCCTGAGGGCGGTCGCGGGCCAAGGCGAGATTTTGGCATATTGAGCATTGCCCTTTTCCCCAGTTTAGGCTATAATAACACCGTTAGCCAAAACTAGGAGAAGGACGAATGATGCACAACCTAAAGTTTCTCGCGGCGGCAGCTGCTTTGGTTTTTGCGTGCGGGTGCGCGTCTGAACGCAGCGGCCAGTTCGTGCCGAAGGTGGCCTTTACCTTCGACGACGGCGTCGCCGAGCACTACGATACCGTTGCGCCGATACTTGAGAAATACGGTTTCCGCGGGACGTTCAACGTGATCGTGGATTCGGTCGACCGCAAGAAGGGCTCCGTCACCTGGGCGCAGCTCCGCGACCTCGACCGCCGCGGCCACGCCATAGAGAACCACACGCTCACCCATCCAAACCTCGCGAAGATGGCGGAGTCCAACGACCTCGCCGGCGTCGAGCGCGAGGTCACGCTCTCGCGCGACATCATCGCGAGCAACGTCGGTCGCGCGCCTACGTTCGTGTGCTACCCCTTCGGCGCCTGGAACGCCGCCACGGAATGCGCCGTCCGCGACTCGTGGCAGAAGCCCATGTGCCCCTGCCGCCGCAACTTTGGCGAGGGGTATGCCCCGGGGGACGTGACGAGGTATATCGAGGAGTGCATCGAGAAGAAGCAGGGCATCGTCGACCTCATGTGCCACGGAGTGAGCGCCAACGGCGGCGGCTGGAAGCCGTTCGCGACCCCGGAGATCTTCGAGTCGTACGTGAAGGAGGTCAAGGAGCTCGCCGACAGGAAGCTCGTCAAGGTCGTCCTTTACCGCGACTGCGAGATATACTGACCGCGGCGGCCCCGATGCCGAGCTCGGTCCTCTGAACCACGAAAAGGAGACGAAAGGCGATGAAGAAGTACGTGTGCAAGGTGTGCGGGCACGTCTATGACCCCGCAAACAACAACGGCGTTGCGTTTGAGGACCTTCCGTCCGACTGGACATGTCCCGTCTGCGGCGTCGGCAAGGACCAGTTCGAGGAAATGTGATAAAGCCGTAATCGGCAGAAAAGGAGAGTTGCCATGTCCAAGTGGGTTTGCCCGGTCTGCGGGTATGTTTACGAAGGAGAGAATCCCCCGGAGAAGTGCCCCCAGTGCGGCGTCCCGGGATCGAAGTTCCTGAAGCAGGGCGGCGGGCTCGACTTCGTCTGCGAGCACCATGTCGGCGACGGCATTGTCGACGACGCGGAGGTTACGCAGGGGCTCAAGGACCACTTCAACGGCGAGTGCTGCGAGGTAGGCATGTACCTCGCGATGTCGCGCCAGGCCGACCGCGAGGGTTATCCCGAGGTCGCCGAGGCGTACAAGCGCATCGCCTTCGAAGAGGCCGAGCACGCGGCGAAGTTCGCCGAGCTACTCGGCAAGACGATCGACATCGTGACCGACTCCACCAAGGAGAACCTCCGCCGCCGCATGGAGGCGGAGTGCGGCGCGACCGCCGGCAAGCTCGCGATCGCCAAGCGCGCGAAGGAGCTCGGCTACGACGCGATCCACGACACCGTCCATGAGATGGCGAAGGACGAGGCGCGCCACGGCAAGGCCTTCCAGGGCCTCTACAACCGCTACTTCAAGTGACTGACGCCTCCGCCTGAGGACGGAAGCGCTGGCGCCGGCAAGGCGTAGCGTAGCGCTGCGCGGACAGCAGATGTCTGCGCGGCGCTTCTGTTTTGTCGCTGTGCGTGGATTTGCGGTTGATTTTGCCAAAGTTAACTGATATGCCTTTGACGCCAAAAACTGACAGCGAGGAGGTTCCGCTGGGGAAAATCTCTTTTTTGCATTGCCGCAGGTCTCCTTGCGGTAATGGTGGTGTCGCCTTTTGCGGCACGCGCCATCGACCTCGGTCTCTTGAATCCCCAGAGCTTCGCCCGCGGCGTCGTCCCTGCAAATGACTATGGACTGGGGAATACGACGAAAATGGCAAGAAGATATACGCCTGCAACAAGACGGGAAGCTGGTTCGTTGCGCTTGAGTTTGCAGGCGACACGGAGAAGGGCGAAGTGACCGAGGAAACGCAGTGGACCCATGCGTCGGTTCCCGCTCCTGGGCCTACGGTCATCCTGGTCTACTGACGCCGTCGGGGGCATCGTCTGGCGCGCCCACGTCATCAGGCGGCACGAGACGCGTCCGCCTTTTCGCATTACTCGTTCGTGTATTGTCCGGTTGGCGCTAAAGTGCTAGAATTGCGCCATCCAAAGGAGGCAATCCATGACTGACAGCATTCTTGACAGGAGCGGCGCGGCTTGTGCGCTTGCACTAGCCGTAATTGCGGCGATGGTGATGACGGCGGCGGCCGCGGACGCCAAGGACCCGAAGAAGGATCCGCGCCGCAAGTATTCGTCCGAAGGCTGGAAACTCGCGTGGAGCGACGAGTTCGACGGGAAGGGCACTGCGCCCAACGCCGCGAACTGGAAGCCCGAGGTCGGGTTCATCCGCAACCAGGAGCCGCAGTACTATACCTCCAACCGCGTGGAGAACTGCTGCGTGAAGGACGGCGTCCTCACGATCACCGCGCGGAAGGAGCAGTGGCCGAATCCGCTCTACAAGGACCGCCACCTCGGCGGATGGTACCGCCAGCGCGAGTTCGCCAAGTATACCTCGGCGGACCTCCAGTCCGTGCGGACCTTCCACTACGGGCGCATCGAGTTCCGCGCGCAGATGCCGGGCGGATGGGGCGCGTGGCCGGCGCTCTGGTTCCTCGGCGACAACCTCCGCCTGCCGAAGGACGACCCGAAGTACCTCAACTGGCCGGCGTGCGGCGAGATCGACCTCGTCGAGATATGGGGCAACAACCCGACGCGCGTTGCCGCGTGCCTGCACACCGCCGACCGCGGGCCGAATCCGGGAGAGAAGAAATACAAGTCGAACGAGCACCACAAGGTGACGGGCGGCGGCGAGATCAGGGCGAACAAGCCGGGGGAGGAGCCCTGGAACGGCTTCCACACGTACACGCTCGACTGGTACGAGGACCGGATGTACATGTTCTACGACGGCAAGCTCTACGCCGACATCAACCTCGCGCGCAGCGACTGGCCTGACGGGCAGAACCCGTTCCGCAAGCCGATGTTCATAATCATGAACCTCGCGCTCGGCGGCTACGGCAACAAGGTGGTCGACGAGGACACGAAGGACGAGAAGACCGGCAAGGTCATCCCCGCCGCGAAGTTCCCGATGGAGATGAAGATCGACTACGTCCGCTACTACACCCGCTGATTCGAACCGAGGCAGGACAATGAAGAGTACATTCGCAGAAAGCTTTCGTTCGACCGCCGCCGCGCTATTCGTCGGCGCCGTGGTGTGCGCGCTCGCCGCGCAGTCCGCCCGCGGGACGGAATACAACACATGGATCGCCACGTCGGACGGACTTGCGTCCGTCGGCTCCAACTGGTCCGCTGGCCGAGCGCCGCTTGCTTCCGACAACGTCCTTTTCGACGGCGACGTCTCGACGGCGAACTGCGAATGGGATTCCGCCGCATCTGCAACGGTCGCCTCGTGGACGCAGACGAACGGCTACACGGGCACCGTCACGGTAGATACCGTCTTCCCGGAGAAGGGTGGCTTTACCTGCCTGACCGTTTCCGGCAGCATGAATATCGCATCCGGTTCGATTACCCACCGGGAACACACGGCAACCTACAAAGTCGACCAGTATCGCCTGCGCATCGACGTCGGGGGCAATCTGACGGTTGCGTCCGGCGCGAAGATCACCGCCCGCGGCAAGGGGGCCTATGGCCCCCGTTCCGAAGGCCAGTCGGCCTACGGCGGCAGCTACGACGGCAGCCCTTCATGGGGCAGTCTGACCGAACCTTACGGCGTCGGATCCAGCGCGAACGACAATGGTTCCTATACTTGCTTCGCCGGCGGCGCGATCTGGATCGAGGTCGCGGGTGCAACTATGCTGGACGGTGCAATCAACGCAAATGGCATTGAGGTCAAGGGAATGTGGGACATGCACGCCGGCTCTGGTGGTGCGGTCTATCTCAAGACCAAAACGCTCGCAGGTTCGGGCACGATTTCTGCAAACTGCGAAAGCACTGGCAGGGGCAACAACAATCGCACAGCAGCTGGAGGCCGCGTCTCGGTTCTCCTTACGGAAGGCGAACTGTCCGAGTTCCCGAACGCCAACATTACCGCCATTGCGGGCAACTCCTCCTACTCGCATGTCGGCGGAACGGGCACCGTTCTCGTCCGCACTCCTCAGAAGCAGAACGGCGTTCTCTACCTTCGCGACCGTTCGGGCAAATACAGCCAGTACGGATATCGCCCGAAGCCCAACCAGCTCACGCGCATCCCCGACGGCCAGACGTGGGTCGTGGACGGAATCGTCTTCGGAGACAATGCGATTCTCCAGGTTCCGACCGGAACGACGCTCGACCTGCGCGGTGGCCTCGCGTCTGTCTCCTCGACCGGCAACACGCTCGACGAGTCGGGACTGATTGTGGACGGCGGAACGCTTCTTCTGCCTGCTGCCGAGACGCACACGATCTCCGGCAAGTGGATCTTCGAGCCGACGGATTTCGCGCTCGACGGCAACCTCGTAGTCACGAACGGCGCGGGCGTAGGCACGTTGCTGCTCTACTCCACGACCTCGAACGAGGTCCGCACGTGCGGTCTATCGGTTTCCGGCAATATGCACGTTGCGTCCGGTGCGTATCTGCGCGCCGTGCGCGGCGGCTACATCGCGACCGGCGATGCGACCGTTGGCGGCGGAAACACCTCCTGCCATGGCGGACAGTGCGGGAAGTCGACGGCGAACGTCGCCTACGACTCGTTCTTCCGTCCGCGTCATCCCGGCACGTTCGGCGCCGACAACGGCCGCGTCAATGTCGGCGGCGGGGCAATCCGCCTTTCGGTCGGGGGAACGCTGACGCTCGACGGCGTCGCGAGCGCGACACCGATCGTCGCGGATGCTCGCTCCGGCGCGCCTGGATCGATCGACATCACCGCCGCGCGCCTCGAAGGCGCCGGGCGGATCGAGGCGAACGGCAACTCGCGCAACTACTCTGACGATGATTCGGGCAATTCAAGCGGTGGCGGTCGCGTTGCAGTGCGCCTTACCGGTGCGGGTGAAACATTCTCCGATGCCTGGGTGTCGAAGATCAACGCCAAGGGCTATTACACGTCCAAGTATTCCGCCAGCCGCTCCTCGTCCGCCGGCTCGGTCTACCTTCAGACGGCGGATCAGGCAGAAGGCGCGGGCACGATTGTCGTCCGCAACACCGGCAACGCGGCGAATAACGTTGCGTTCACGGCGATTCCTTCCGTCAAGGGAGGAGGCGAGGAGGATAACTTCCGCAAGGCCTCGCTCTCCGTCGAGGCGGCCGCGCGCGTCAAGCTCTTCTCCGACCTGCGCATGGCGACCATCGACATGGCCTCCGGCACTGTTCTCGACCTAAACGGCAGGACGCTTTCCGTCAAGTCGGCGAAGCTCGGGGCTGCGAGGCTCGAGCCCGGCGCATACACCGCGGACAAGCTCGGGGACTACGTGGTCGACTCTGGCGCGGGCGGTGCGCTTGTCGTCTCGGGCGGCGGCTTCGCGATGCGGTTCAGGTGAAGTGCGTTGTGCGCGCGCACGGGCGACACGGCTACTTCGATTTATCTGCCTCGCAGAGACGGTATCTGGAGTTTGAGAAGGGATGACGCAGGAGGAGCAGTGAATGAGACCGATATCCAGTCGTGGCCAGTCAGTCAGCTCGACATCTTCGCATAGCCGCCGGGGAATGGCTTCCTCCGCTTTCCTCGCGGCGCTTCTCGCGCTTGCGGCGGAGGTTGCGTCCGCTGACACGTACGCGACGATCGGCGTTGAGGGGCGCGGGCTTCCCCAGGTCGAGGGGATCGTCCGGAACGACCCGAAGGTCGAATGGGGATTCGTCAACTTCGTCGTGTTCGGCCCTGGCTGGCAGTTCGCCGCGCAGGACTACGCCGCGAAGGAGCACAAGAAGTCCACCGTCGACGACCCGAAGTTCGGGAAGGGCCTTCTCCACACGGCGAAGATGTGGCCGGGCGGACGCGGCATCGCGATCCGCGAGGAGTTCTTCGACGTCACGAAGGGCGACGCGGCGAAGGCGCACGTCCGCTGGACGCTCTCCTCCACGGACGGCGCGCCGCTGAGGCTCGAGCGCGCGTACCTGTGCTTTCCGCTGCCCGTGAACGACTTCGCGGAGGGAACGGCAGGCGGCGCGAAGCTTCCGACGGCCTACGGCAAGGAGTTCCTGGAGTTCGGCGACAAAAGCCGCATAGAGATCGCCTCGAAGGGCGGGAAGAAGGAGCTGAGGGTGTCCGTCGTCTCCGGAAACGCCGTCCTCGCCGACGCACGCAAGGACAAGAAGGAGCTCTTCGAGCTGCGCCTCGAGTTCCCGGACGCGAAGAACGCCGCGCGCTCGACCGTCGAGTTCGAGGTGCAGGGCGTTTTCGCCGATTCGCTCGGAAGGGCGAACGGCAGCGTGAAGCTCGGGCTTCCGCCTCCGCCCCTGAAGCTCGCCGCGGGCGACAAGTGGGTGAAGTTCCCCTGGACGAACGACGTGAAGCCCGGTACGATCCTCGACTTCTCTAAGGTGACGCGCCACGACGAGCCCGCCGGCGCGTACGGCTTCGCGCGCGTGTCGCCGGAGGGGCATTTCGTCTTCGAGAAGGACGCGAAGAGGACGCCGCGACGCTTCGTCGGCGGCAATCTCTGCTTCAGCGCGAACTTCCTCTCGAAAGAGGAGGCGGACCGCGCGGTGCGCGACTTCGTGATGCGCGGATGGAACACGATGCGCCTCCACCACCTCGACGTCACGATCACGAAGGAGGAGTGGAACGACATCTGGAACCGCAGGACATATCCGACAATCTCGCCAGCGAAGCTCGACCAGCTCGACTATCTCCTCGCGGCGTGCAAGAAGGCCGGCGTCTACGTAACCTTCGACCTCTACGCGATGGGCAGCTACGGCAGCTGCGAGGGCTTCGACAAGCCGCTCCACTGCGGCACCATCAAGGCGATTGTCCCGATCCACAAGCCCGCCGAGGACTTGTGGT
>JAFRJH010000090.1 GCA_017432385.1 Kiritimatiellia bacterium | reverse complement strand
GCACGACGTCGGACGCCGTGCGCGACGCGCTCGTCGCGGGGCTGGCGGACTCGGGCGCGGAGGTGAGCGACCTCGGACGGTGCACGACGCCGATGGTGTATTTCTTCACTGCGTCGGACGGCTTCGACGGCTCCGTGATGGTCACGGCGTCGCACAACCCGCCGACAGACAACGGACTCAAGGTCTCGAAGAAGACTGCGCTTCCCGTCGGATACGCGAACGGCCTGGGCGAGGTCGAGAAGGCCGTTGCCGCGAGCAGGCTCTCCGCGCCGCGCGGCGGATCAGCCGCGGCCGCGAGGCCTGTCGACTCCGCGGTCGGACGGTATGTCGCGTGGCAGAGGGCCGCGACGGACGACGCGCCGTTCTCGGACCTCCGCTACGCCGTCGACTGCTCCTGCGGGATGGCGTCGATTCTCGTGCGCGATCTCTTCCCTGGCGCAGTCGTCCTGAACGACGTGCCGGACGGCAGGTTCCCCTGCCACAGCCCGAATCCGCTCAAGTCCGAGGCCCGCGCGCAGATATCCCGCGCGGTGCGGGAGGGGAAGCTGGACTGCGGGATTGTCTTCGACGGCGACGCGGACCGCGCGATGTTCGTGGACGGGAACGGCGAGTTCGTCCAGCCCGACTATCTCATCCCCGCGCTGGCGGAGGCCACGCGCCGGGCGCATCCGGAGCTTGGCTCGAAGGTCGTCCACGACGTCAGGACCTCGCGCGGAGCCGTCGAGGCGCTGCACGAGGCGGGGTTCGAGACCGTCATGGTGCCTGTCGGGCACGCCTTTGCGAAGCCCGTCATGAGGAGCGAGGGCGCCCTGTGCGGCGGGGAGCTCGCCGGCCACTACTACTTCGGCGAGTTCTTCGGGTGCGACTCAGGCGTCCTCGCGGCGCGCCGCATCCTCTCCGAGTTCGCGCGCGCCAAGGCGCGGGGCGCGACTTTCGCGGACATGGTCCGCCCCGTGATTTCGCGCTACGCCAACTCCGGCGAGATCAACTTCAGGGTCGAGGACAAGGACGCGGCGATCGCGCGGGCGCTCGCGGAGGCGCGGGAGTTCGGCCGCGAGACCGGCAGAAGCGAGATGGACGGCGTGAGGCTGGAGTTCGCCGACGGATGGATCAGCATCCGCAAGTCGAACACCGAGCCGTATCTTCGCCTGCTCGCCGAGTGCAGGGACCGCTCCATGCTCAAGGAATGGGTCCGCCGCCTGACTTCCGCAATCGGCTGGTGACGGACCGCCTTCCGGCGTTCCGCGACGCTTGCCCTGCGAGGCGTGGTTTTGGTAAAATACCTACATCATTGATATATACCGAGGACTCATTGATATGACAGCCGCCTATCAGGAATTGTTGATGAACACTTGCCTGTGCCTGCTTGCACTGCTTCTGGCGGGATGCGTCATAGGCGCCATGGCCACCGGCACGAAGGCCTTCTTCGCCAGGCTCAGGGCGACAGGCCGCCTGAACATGTTCCTTACGGCGGCCGCGGTCGCCGCGATGGTTGCGTACGGCGGCTCCAAGCCGCCTTCTCCGCAGCCCCCGGGGCCTGGTCCGTCGCCCGTTCCGCCTCCCGGGCCAGTGACCGTCAAGCACAGGCTGTACACCGGCGTCACCGGCGCCGCCCCTGCGCTTGCAAGCGAGTACAACGGATATCTCTTCGTCGCCGACGGCGTGCCGGCCGGCACGATCCAGGTGAAGGTCGGGCGGCCCAACGCCAGGACGGGGCTCGCTTCCGTCCGCGCGACCGTCCAGCTGGCGGGCGAGCGGAAGTTGACGCTCAAGGGCGCGCAGTCCGGCAAGGCCCTGCTGTCGTCCGACGGTCCGACGTCCGTCGAGCTTGTCGGCAAAAACGCCGAGAAGTGCACTGTCGAGCTCGGCATGTACGCGCTCGGCGGCTCGTACGGCGAATACGGCATAGACGGCGCCCGCAACCTCTTCACGTCCAAGGACAAGGCCGAGAAGTCCGCGGCGGAGGACGAGCTTGCGAAGAAGTGGACGGGGGCCATGAGCTCCGCCTGGGACGGCGGGGCGCTTTCCGCCTCCGTCGCCCGCAGGGGCAGGGCGAAGGTCTCCGGCTTCCTCGCCGACGGAACCAGGGTGTCCGCGAACGGGACTCTGCTTGTCGGCGACAAGTGGTGCTGCGTGCCGGTCGTGCCCAGGAAGGCCGTCGTCTCGTGCGCCTTCTGGGTGGACAGGCAGGCTGGCGCGGACGTTGCGGTCGAGGGCCTTGGCGACTCCGCCGTCGCGGGCCGGCCGGGCGAACTTGCCAAGGGCGCCGTCTTCGAGGCCGATGCGGATTCCGCAATCTGGAGCGCCTTCCCGGGCTCGGTGCTGAAGGAATACCTTCCCTCGGGTGTCGATGTCGTGCAGGACGGCGCCAGGTGGACTGTCGCCAAGCCCGGCAAAGTCGTCTACGAGAGGGGGACCACAACCGTCGATGTCTCCAAGCTCGGCGACAACCCCGCCGGCGTCAGGCTTACGTTCAGGCAGAAGGACGGGACTTTCCGGGGATCGTTCAAGGTCTATTCCGACAACGGCTCCGGCCGCCTGAAGGCCACCACGGTCAGCGTCACGGGCGTCGTCGTGGACGGCGAGGGCTTCGGTACCGCCTTTGTCAGGAAGTACGGCGCGGCCGGCATCTGCATCGCCGTTCCGTAAACCATGTGAGGGCCGTTCGCTGGAAACGCAGGCAGAGACGTTGGTGGAGCTCCTCCGGGCGCATTCGATGACATGCGCCGCCGCGGAGAGCTGCACCGGCGGCGGGGTAGGCGCGGCGATAACGTCCGTTCCGGGCGCGAGCGAGGTGTTCGCGGGGTCCGTTGTGTCCTACTCCAACGACGTCAAGCGCTCCGTCCTTGGCGTCGACGCGAAGTCGCTGGAGAGGTTCGGCGCCGTTTCGAGCGAGGTCGCCTGCGAGATGGCTTCCGGCGCCCGCCGGCTGATGAAGACCGACCTCGCGGTCAGCGTGACGGGGATCGCGGGTCCGGGCGGCGGCAGCGAGGAGAAGCCGGTGGGGCTCGTGTGGTTCGGCATTTCGTCCGCCGCCGGCACCCGCACCGAGAAGGCGATCTTCCAGGGCGGCCGCGACGCGGTCAGGGCCCAGGCCGTCATGCACGCGATCGGCATGCTGACCGTCGCCGCGAGCGGCGGCAGGTGAATTGCTGGGAATCATAGGGAGAGACATCGATGAACAAGCTCGTGTTCGCTGCGGCTCTTGCGGTTGCAGCCGCCGTTTCCTCCAGTGCCGAGACTCGTGCGGAGAAGCTCCGCGCCAGGTTCGACTCGCGCGACACCAACTACGTCTTCGTCGTCCTGCACAGGGCGGACTGGCGCCGCCATCCCGAGAACTCCGTGTCGGCCATAAAGGGCGCGATCGAGATGGGCGGCGACATGGTGGAGATCGACGTCTGCAGGACGAAGGACGGACGGTACGTCCTCTCCCATGACGGCAAGCTCGACCGGACGACCGACAGGACCGGCGCCATCAAGGACCTGACGTTCGAAGAGGTGCGCGCGGCGCGGCTGCGCGAGCGGAGCGGCGGCGCCGGAGCCGCCCTCACCGACGAGCGGATCCCGACCCTCGAGGAGGCGCTGGAGGCCTGCCGCGACAGGATACTCGTCAACATCGACAGGTTCAATTCGGATCCTTCTGGCATCGCCGCCGTCATCAAGAGGCTAGGCGTGGAGCGACAGGTGGTCCTCAAGGGGTACGGCGACTACGGCTCGATCAGCAAACGGACCGGCGATCCCTGGAGGCACGTCGTGGACCGCGAGTTCGTGTACATGCCGATAATGACGGCCGGGAAGAAGCCGGACGCCATCGGCAACATCCGCCGGGCGTTCGCGGAATGGGACAAGGCCCCGTACATTCCGCCCGCCTACGAGATCTGCATCCCGGCCGATCCTCCGGTCGCGCTCTTCGACGACATGCGCGCGAGTCCGAACCGTCCGCGCATCTGGATCAACACGCTCTGGGACAGCCTTGCGCACGACCACTCCGAGTCGCTGCGCGGGGCGGACTTCACGCCCGACCGCGTGTGGGGCTGGTGCCTCGATCTCGGCGCGACGATGATCCAGACGGATCGTCCGGCGGACCTCATCAGGTACCTCGAGTCCAAGGGCCGGCACACGCTGGACAGGTGAAGGTCCTGCTTCACGCCTGCTGCGGACCCTGTGCGTCCGCCTGCATTCCGCGGCTCTCCGCCGGAGGATGCGATGTTACGATCCTGTTCGCGAACTCCAACATCGACTCCGCCGAGGAGTTCGAACGCCGCCGTGCCGCGGCCGAACGGCTGGCCTCGCACGACCGCGTCGCTTTCGCCGCGGTTCCCTACGACCACGCGGACTGGCTGGAGAAGGTCGCGAAGGGGTTCGAGGGCGAGCCGGAGAAGGGCCGCAGGTGCGAGCGGTGCTTCCGCTACAGTCTCGCGAAGGCCGCGGAGTACGCGGCGGAGCACGGGCTCGACGCGTTCACGACCTCGCTGACCGTCTCGCCGCACAAGGTCAGCGCCATGGTCTTCGCGGCCGGCGACGCGGTCGCGGCCTCGCGCGGCGGCGCGGCGTTCCTGCACGAGGACTTCAAGAAGAAGGACGGCTTCATGCTGTCCGTCCGCAGGGCAGCGGAGCTCGGGCTCTACCGCCAGTCGTACTGCGGATGCGAGTTCTCAAGGAAGGGGGCGGAGGCGTGAAGACTGTTCTGGTGACGGGAGGGACGGTGCGCATCGGCAAGGCCGTCGCCGACCGCCTGCGCTCGGACGGCTGGCGCGTGATCACGAGCTCGAGCCGCGCCGGCGCGGGGGCCGACATAGCCGCGGACCTCTCCGACCCAATGGGCCCGGCTCGCCTCTACGCCGCGTGCCTCCGGCTTCTCGGCGGGAACCCTCCCGACGCGATAGTGAACAACGCGGGGCTTTTCACCGGGGACGAGGCGACGCTCCG
>JAFRJH010000089.1 GCA_017432385.1 Kiritimatiellia bacterium | reverse complement strand
ATTATACCATAAATCCAAGACGCGGGGGCGCCGCATCAGAGCAGCGAGCGGTAGAGGCGCTCGATGTCCTTCACCGCGCAGTCGCGGGGATTGCCCGGACGGCACGCGTCCGCATAGGCGCTCTTCGCGAGGAACGGGATGTCCTCCTTCCTGAGGATCCCCTTCAGGTTCGCCGGGATCCCGACGTCCTTCGAGAGCATCTCGACGGCGTCGACCGCGGCCTTGCGCGCCTTCGCGAGCGTCATCTTCTCGACGCCCTTCACGCCCATCGCCTTCGCGATCTCGACGTAGCGCCTGCCGGTCTTCGGCGCGTTGAACTTCATCGCGGTCGGGAGGAGGATCGCGCACGCCATGCCGTGCGGCGTGTTGTAGAGCGCGCTGAGCCCGTGCGCCATCGCATGGTCGACGCCGAGTCCGACGTTCGAGAATCCCATGCCGGCGATGTACTGGCCGAGCGCCATCCCGGCGCGTCCCGACGGCCTGTTCGCGACCGCATCGCGCAGGTTCGCGGAAATGAGCCTGATCGCCTCGAGGTGCATCATGTCCGTCATCGGGCACGCCGCCTTCGTTATGTAGCCCTCTATGGCGTGCGTGAGCGCGTCCATGCCCGTGAACGCCGTGAGGCCCTTCGGCATCGTCGACATCATGTCGGGGTCGACGAACGCGACGACGGGGATGTCGTGCGGGTCGACGCACACGAACTTGCGCTTCTTCTCGACGTCGGTGATGACGTAGTTGATCGTCACTTCCGCCGCGGTGCCGGCCGTCGTCGGGACGGCGAGGATCGGGAGGGACGGCTTCTTCGTCGGCGCGACGCCTTCGAGGGAGCGGACGTCGGCGAACTTCGGGTTGGCGAGGATTATGCCGACGGCCTTCGCCGTATCCATGGAACTGCCGCCGCCGATCGCGACAATGCAGTCCGCCTTCGCCTTCCTGGCCGCCTTGACGCCGTTCTTCACGTTCTCTATCGTCGGATTCGGCTTGATGTCGGAATAGAGCGTGAACTTGACCTTCGCCTTGGCGAGGATGTCCGTCACCTTCTTCGTGACGCCGAACTTGACGAGGTCCGGGTCGGAGAATACGATCGGATTCTTCAGACCCCGCGCGGCGAGCTCCGGGACGATCGACTTCACGGCTCCGGCTCCGTGGTATGACGTTTCGTTGAGTATGATGCGTGCGACCATTTGGGATTCTCCTTTCGTGTACCAGGAATTATATCAAAAAATCACGGCCGCCGCCGCAGTTGCGATCAGGCCGGGGATAGCATGGCAAACTTCCCCGTCGCCGTGCTGAAAACATGGGTTGCACCGCCATCCTCGGCGACAATCCGCTTCAGTCCCGGGGAATGCCGCACTTCCCAGGCCAGACGCCGGGAAAACACATGGCGCACTCCCCGGGCGGGGAATGCGCCACATGTTCAGTTCCGGAGGAAGCGTTACGCGAACTTGTAGACGTCGAGCTTCTTGTAGCCGGTGTGGAGGAGGTGGTGGGCCTTCTCGCCGCCCTGCGCGCCGGTCTTGCCTTCGAGGTAGTCCTTGTAGAGGGCCGTGACCTCGGGGTTGAGGTGCGACATGCGGAGCGTGCACTTCTCGTCATCGGTGTAGATGCCGGCCGTGCGCTGCGCGCGGACTTCGTCCGTCGCGAGGCAGGGCTGTCCGCCGCCGCCGATGCAGCCGCCGCGGCACGCCATGACCTCGATGAAGTCGAAGCGCGGCTTGACGCCGTTCTTCCGGTCCTCGCGGATCATGTCGAGCACCTTCTCGACGTTGCCCATCTGGTGGGCGACGGCGATGTTGACCTTCGTGCCCTTGATGTCGATCGTGGCCGTCTTGACGCCGTCCATTCCGCGCACCGCCTGGAAGTCGATGCTCGGGGGCTGCGCCTCGCCGGTGATCAGGCAGTAGGCCGTGCGGAGCGCAGCCTCCATGACGCCGCCGGTGACGCCGAAGATCGTGCCCGCGCCCGTGTAGGCGCCGAGCAGCTTGTCCGCCGGCTCCTCGGGGAGCGACTCGAAGTCGATGCCGGCGGCCTTGATCATGCGGGCGAGCTCGCGCGTCGTGAGGACGACGTCGGTGTCCTGGACGCCCGACGCGCTCATGTACTCGTCGCGGCTGATTTCGTACTTCTTGGCCGTGCAGGGCATGATCGAGGTGACGTGGATCTTCTTCGGATCGACCTTGTTCATCTCGGCCCAGTAGCTCTTGCAGAGCGCGGAGAGCATCTGCTGGGGCGACTTGGCTGTCGAGAAGTTGCCCGTGAAGTCGGGGGCGTACTTCTCCATCCAGTCGGTCCACGCGGGGCAGCAGCTGGTGAGGAGAGGCAGGTCCTTCTTCTCGGTGAAGCGCTTGATGAACTCGGTGCCCTCCTCCATGATCGTGACGTCGGCGGAGAAGTTGGTGTCGAACACCTTGTCGAAGCCGAGGCGGCGGAGCGCGGCGTAGATCTTGCCGGTCGTGAGCGCGCCCGGCTTCATGCCGAAAGCCTCGCCGACCGCGACGCGGACCGCAGGGGCGATCTGCACGAGGCAGGTCTTCTCCGGATCCTGAAGCGCGGACCAGACCTTCTTGGTCTCGTCGTTCTCGTAGATCGCGCCGACAGGGCAGTGCGCGGAGCACTGGCCGCACTTGATGCAGGGCGACTCGGCGAGCTTGACGCCGGCGGCGGGGGCCATCACGGTCTTCTCGCCGCGGCCGATGAACTCGAGCGCCCAGACGTTCTGCATCTGCTGGCAGACGTCGGCGCAGCGGCCGCACTTGATGCACTTGTCGGGATTGAGGATGATCGAGGGCGTCGAGTTGTCGACGTCGCGGTGGATCACCTCCTTCGGGAACGGGATGTCGCGGATGCCGAAGTCGGCGGCGAGCGCCTGGAGCTCGCAGGAGCCCGAGCGCGGGCACTGCAGGCAGTCGGACGGATGGTTCGCGAGGATGAGCTCGAGAACCGTGCGGCGGACCTGCACGATGTCGGGGTCGTGAGTGACGATCTTCATCCCCGGCATCGCCTCGGTGCAGCACGCGCGGAGCAGCTTCGGGCTCGGCACGAACTTGCCGGGCTCGGTGCGGCTCGGGACGAGCTGGCGGACGACGCAGATGCCGCAGCTGGCGCCCGGCTTGAGGTCCGGGTGGTAGCACAGCGTCGGAATCTTTATGTTCGCGGCCTTGGCGGCGGCGAGGAGGTTCGAGCCTTTCGGCACGCTGACGGCGACGCCGTTGACCTCGAGAGAAATCATTTCTGCTTCCATTTTCCTGAATCCTTTCACCTTAGCCGTGGCTGATCGCGCCGAACTTGCAGGTCGCCTCGCAGGCGCCGCACTTCACGCACTTCGCGCGGTCGATGACGTGCAGCTGCTTGACGGTCCCCGTGATCGCGCCGGCCGGGCACTTGCGGGCGCACATCGTGCAGCCCTTGCACTTCGCCGGGTCGATCTTGTACGCGACGAGCTTCGAGCACTTGCCGGAGCGGCACTTCTTGTCCTTGATGTGCTCCAGGTACTCGTCCATGAAGTACCTGAGCGTCGAGCGGACGGGGTTGGACGCCGTCTGGCCGAGGCCGCAGAGCGAGGCCTTGTTCATCGCGTCGCAGATCTGCTGCATGTCGACGATGTCCTGCTCGGTGCCGCGGCCCTCCGCGATCTTGTTGAGGTAGTTCAGGAGCTTCCTGCCGCCGATGCGGCACGGCGCGCACTTGCCGCAGCTCTCGTCGACCGTGAAGTCGAGGTAGAACTTGGCGATGTCGACGACGCAGTCCGTCTCGTCCATGACGATGAGGCCGCCGGAGCCCATGATCGAGCCGATCTTGGCGAGCGACTCGTAGTCGATGGGCGTATCGAGGAACTGGGGCGGGATGATGCCGCCGGAGGGGCCGCCCGTCTGGGCCGCCTTGAACTGGTGGCCGCCGCGGATGCCGCCGCCGATGTCGAAGATGATCTCGCGCAGCGTCGTCCCCATCGGGACCTCGATGAGGCCCGAGTTGTTGACCTTGCCCGTGAGCGCGAAGACCTTGGTGCCCTTCGTCGTCGCGGTGCCGATCTTGGAGAACCACTCGGCGCCCTTGTTGATGATCACCGGGATGTTCGCAAGCGTCTCGATGTTGTTGATGACGGTCGGACGGCCCCAGAGGCCCTTGACCGCCGGGAACGGAGGACGCGGACGCGGCATGCCGCGGAGGCCCTCGATCGACTGGAGAAGCGCCGTCTCCTCGCCGCACACGAACGCGCCGGCGCCGAAGCGGAGCTCGATCTCGAAGTCGAAGCCGCTGCCGAGGATGTCCTTGCCGAGAAGCCCGAGCTCGGTCGCCTGCTTGATCGCGACCTGCAGGCGGTGGATCGCGAGCGGATACTCGGCGCGGATGTAGATGAAGCCCTTCGTGGCGCCGATCGCGTAGCCCGCGATGATCATCGCCTCGAGGACGCTGTGGGGATCGCCCTCGAGCGTCGAACGGTCCATGTACGCGCCCGGATCGCCCTCGTCGGCGTTGCAGACCATGTACTTCTGGCCCTTGGGCTGCTGCTGGGCGAACTTCCACTTCATGCCCGTCGGGAAGCCCGCGCCGCCGCGGCCGCGGAGCCCAGACTTGAGCATCTCGTCGACGACCTGCTCGGGCGTCATCTCGAAGAGCACCTTCTCGATCGCCTTGTAGCCGTCGCGCGCGATATAGTCCTCGATCTTCTCGGGGTCGATCACGCCGCAGTTGCGAAGGACGATGCGGTACTGCTTCTGGTAGAACGGGATGTTCGCCTCGGCGACGAGCTTCTTCGCCTGCTCGGGGTCGTAGCAGAGGCGCTGCACGACGCGCCCCTTGACGAGGTGCTCCGCGATGATCTCCTTGACGTCCTCGGCCTTTACCTGGACGTAGAACGTCCCCTGGGGGAGTATCTTGACGATCGGGCCCTGCTCGCAGAAGCCGAGGCAGCCGGTCGCCACGACCTGCACGGTCTCGTCGAGATTCTGCTCCTTGAGCTGGCGCTTGAACTCCTCGACGATCCTGTCGCCGCCGCCCGAGCAGCACGCCGTGCCGCCGCAGACCAACACATAAGACTGATATGCCATTGCAGTGACTCCTTAAGCGTTCTTCACGATGTCGATGGAAGGCTTGTCGAGGATCTTGCCCTCGATCAGCTCGTGGCCGACGATGTGCTTCGCGACGATGTCCTTCGCCGTCGCCGCGTCGACGTGCCCGTAGATGACGGTGGGCATGCCGGGGACGACGACCTCGACGGTCGGCTCCGAGTGGCACAGGCCCATGCAGCCGGTCTGGCGGATGAGGACGTTCGTCAGCCCCTTCTCCGTCAGCGTGTCGACGAGCGCCGTGAACGTGTCCTTGGCGCCGGCCGCGATGCCGCAGGTGCCCATGCCGACGATGACCTGGACGTCCTTGTTGGAGCTGTCGCGCATCTCCATCGCCTTCTGCTTCTCCCCGCGCATCCTGCGCAGGTCCTCGAGTGTGAGCTTAGCCATTTTCAGTACTCCTTGAAATTTATCCGAGCTTCCTGTACTTCTCTATGATGCCGGCGACCATGCCCTTGTCGAGCTTGCCGTGCACCTCGCCGTTGACGACCGCGACCGGCGCGAGACCGCAGCAGCCGAGGCAGCGGACCGCCTCGACCGAGAACAGCCCGTCGGGGGTCGTCGCGTTGACGCCGACGCCAAGCTGCTTCTCGAACTCCTTGATGATGTCGTCGCCGCCGCGCAGGTAGCACGCCGTGCCGAGGCAGACCTGGACGATGTACTTGCCCGCCTTCTGCAGCTTGAAGAAGTTGTAGAAGGTGACCACGCCGTAGATCTTCGCGAGCGGGACCGAAAGAAGCTCGGATATCTCAAGCGCGATGTTGCGCGGAATGTAGCCGTAGGTCTGCTGGACCTGGTGGAGAACCATGATGAGGTTCCCTGGTTTCGCCTTCCATTCTTCGATGAACGCCTTCAGCTCCGGCGTCATCGTTTCGAGTTTTTCGCTCATGGTTTTTAGTGTCCTTGCTTGTTCCAGAAAAGATTGGCCCTATTGAGTTGAGATTATACCCCGCGGGGGCCAAGTTAGGCAAGGGTAATTTTAGTGCCGCGCGCATGGGGAAATCAGGCGCGGGGATGGTAGCGGCGGTGCAGCTCGCCGAAGCGCGAGGCGTCGACGTGGGTGTATATCTGCGTCGTGCCTATGTCGGCGTGGCCCAGAAGCTCCTGTATGGCGCGTATGTCCGCGCCGTGCTGGAGCATGTGGGAGGCGAAGCAGTGCCTCAGGACGTGCGGGGAGACGCGGTCCGCCGCGATGCCCGCGGCGGCTGCGCGTTCGCGGATTATCTTGAAGACCCCCTGCCGCGTGAACGGTCGGCCGAGCCGCGTCACGAACACGTGCGTCTCGGCGAGGTTTCCCTTCGTGAAGACCGCCCGCGCCGTGCCGATGTACTTCACGAGCGCCCGCGCCGCGGCGGAGCCGAGCGGGACGACGCGCTCCTTCGAGCCCTTGCCGAGGATGCGGACGAGCTCCCCGTCCGCGACGACGTCCTCGATCCTGAATCCGCACAGCTCCGAGACGCGCATTCCGCATCCGTACAGCGTCTCCAGCATCGCGCGGTCGCGGACGTCCCTGGGATCGTCGCCGTCGACGCCGTCGATCATGCGGAAGGTCTCCTCCTCCGAGAGGACCTTCGGAAGAGTCCGCGCGCGCCTCTGCGAATCGAGGAGCTCCGTAGGGTCCGCATGGACGATCCGTCGCTCCGCAAGGCACCCGAAGAGGGCGCGCACGGCCGCTGTCCGGCGCGCACGGGTGGCGGCGGACATCCCCTTCTCCCGCTCCGAGCAGAGGAACGCCGCGATGTCGTCGCGCGTCACCTCGCCGGACGACGTCCTCCCGCGGCGCCCGAGAAACCCCGCGAAGGCCCGCAGGTCCCGCGCGTACGCCTCGCACGTGTTGTCCGCCGCGCCTCGCTCGAAGCGGAGGGCGGAGAGGAACAGCTCGATGTCGTCCGAAAGCATCCGGAGGCGGGCGTCAGAGCCGGGACAGGAAATCGTCGATGAACGCCGCCATGCGCGGCTTCGCGCCTTCGCCCGCGGCCATGACCTCCTCGTGGTCGAGCGGACGGCGCGATATGCCGGCCGCGAGGTTCGAGACGAGCGAGAGGCCGGCGACCTGCATGCCGCACGCCTTCGCGAAGACGGCCTCGGGGACGGTGGACATGCCGACCACGTCCGCCCCCTGCGCCTTGTACGCCTGTATCTCGGCGGGCGTCTCGTAGCACGGACCAGACGTGTACGCGTAGACGCCGTCCATGACGCGGAGGTCGAGCCTGTTGGCGCTCGCGTGCAGGAACTCGGAGAGGTGGCGGTTGTAGACCTCGGACATGTCAGGGAATCGCGTCCCCCACTCCTCGCGGTGCGGGCCGACGAGCGGATTGTCTCCGACGAGGTTGATGTGGTCGCGTATGACGACGAAGTCGCCCGGCCTGAGCGCGGGGTTGATGCCGCCCGAGGCGTTCGTGAGAAGCACGCGCTGGCATCCCATGCGGCGCAGTATCTCGATCGGCATGACGACCGGCTCCCAGCCCGCGCCCTCGTAGTAGTGGCGCCGTCCGCACCATGCGGCGATGCGCTTTCCCCCGGTCTCGTACAGCGAGAACTCGCCGGCGTGCCCCTTCACCGTCGACGCGCCGAGGCCGGGTATCTCCGCATAGGGTATCCTGACGAGGACGCGCTCCATCCGGAGCGCCTCGCCCCAGCCGCTCCCGAGCAGGACGCCGAGGTCCGGCGGACGCTCGAAGCAGACGTCGGGCAGGTATTCCGCCGCCCTGTCGAAGAAAGACATCTCCATCACTTCACCTCCTTCGGCCAGCACGTAAAGGCCATTCCGCCGTACGGACAGTTGCGCGAGAGCGACGCGAACGACGACAGGTCGACCCGGCGCGGCTCGCCGACCTCGACCACCGTGTCCGCGAGGTCGAGCGCGTCCGCGTCGAAGCGCGGGCTGCCGAGCAGCCAGCGCGGCTTCTCCCACCAAGCCTTCGCCCAGTCCTCGACGGACATCCCCGACTCCTCGACCATCACGTGGTACGTTATCGCGACGGCCGTCTCGAGCCCGATTATGCCGTTCGCCGACTTCGCGAAGCCCAGGGACTTCTTCGCCGCGGGATGCGGCGCATGGTCGGTCGCGAACATCAGGACGCCGTCCTTCACCGCCCTCCTCAGCTCGGCGCGGTCCTCGTGGTTGCCGAGCGGCGGCGCCATCTTGAAGTTGCCGTCGTCGGCGGAGAGGTCGTCGCAGCTGAGCAGCAGATGGTGCGGCGTCGCCTCCGCCGTGACGGGGAGCCCCTCCGACTGCGCGTCGCGGACCAGCGACACGCCCTCCGCCGTCGATATGTGCTGTATGTGGAGACGGCATCCCGTCTCGCGGCAGAGCGCAAGGTCGCGGCGGATCGCGGAGGTCTCGACCTCCACGCCGACCACGGGCAGCCCAAGCTTCCGCGCGAGGGCGCAGTCGCGTATGACGCCGCCGCCCAGAAGAGCGGGGTCCATCGCGTGCTCGCACACCGTCATGCCGAGCTCGCCGACCCTCTCCATCGCGAGGCGCATCACGTCGCCGTCCGCGACGTACCCGCCGTCGTCAGTGAAGAGGACAGCCCCCGCCCCCGCAAGGCGCTCGTAGTCGGTCACCTGCTCGCCGATGCGCCCGTACGTTATGCAGGCGGACGGCAGAAGCGCGACGCGCGAACGCGCGGCGGCTGCCTGCGACTTCTGGTAGGCGACGCGTTCCGACGAGTCGCACGCGGGAAATGTGTTGGGCATCGTCACGACCGCGGCGAATCCGCCGCGCGCGGCGGCGGCAAGCCCGGACGCCGTCGTCTCCGCCTCCGGGACGCCGGGGTCGCGGAAATGGACGTGCACGTCTATGAAGCCTGGGAACCTGTGTTTTGCCATGATGCCTAGATTGTACCCAAAAAGCGCCCCGGGCGCAAGAGGGAACCAGGGCTCGTCACGGCATGCGCGGCGCGGGGGGGAGACGCCCGTTGTCGAGGAGGTCCTTAACGATCATCCTGACCTCGGCGTCGAAATCGCCCTTGACGATCCAGCGGAGGAAATTGGGCTCGTCCAGCCAGAGCTTCTTGAGCGGGACGCCCTTCTTCTTCCCGAAGTTGACGCAGAGCTCGCCGTCGCGCCACCTGAGCATGCCCATGCGGTCCGCGTTCAGCGGGTCGTGCGGCACCAGGTACTCGTCCATCGCCGCCGTCGTCTGCGGGAGTCCCGGATAGCGCTCCATCTGGGCCTTGAGGACCTCTAGCGTCGCCTTCGCGTCGGCTTCGGCGCCGTGCGCGCCAGCGTGGTCGCGCCCGAGGTAGAACTGGACCGCCGCCGACAGGTCGCGCGGCTCCCTCCTGTGGTATCTGCGGTGTTCGTCGACGTGGCGGCGGGACGACGACGCGAAGTTCATGCCGACGCGCGCGAACTCCTCCTCCAGGCACGGTATGTCGTAGCGGTCAGCGTTGAAGCCGGAGAGGTCGCATCCCTCGAAGAACTCGAATATCTCCGCGGCCGCGTCGGCGAACGTCGGGCAGTCCCTCACGATGTCGTCCGTGATGCCGTGGATGTCGGAGGTCTCCTTCGGGATAGGCACGGTCGGATTGAGAAGCCAGCACTTCTCAACTTCTGATCCGTCGGGCATGAGCTTCACGGCGGCGAGCTCCACTATGCGGTCGCGGCGCGGCGAGAGCCCAGTCGATTCGATGTCGAAGACGATGAGCGGGCGGTCTAGCTTGAGCATTTACAACTCCGTGATCAGGTCGTTCCGGTAGAGTGCGCGGACAGCGTCGCAGTCGAGCGTGTGTCCGGCGCGGTAGCTGACGACCGTGCCCGCAAAGCGGTGCTCGCCGGTGAGCGAGAGCGCCGCCATGAGGTCGAGCGTCGCGCGGTGCCAGACGGGCTCGAGGAACTTGCCGTCCACCGGGAAGCGCGGCTCCGTGTAGAAGCGGCGGCGCCCGTGGATGAGTATGTTCTTCTCGTTGTAGCCCCAGTTGCGCGTCGCCGCGAAGAGCTTGCCGACGGTCTTCGCGAGGATGTACTGCTTGCGCGTCGCGTTCGTGCGCGCATACGCGGCGTAGCGGAACGTCTCGGGCGTGGCGCCGAAGAGGACGCGCTGGTCGCCTATGACGGTGTCCCACGATATAGCGCAGTCGATGCGCAGCCTGCGGTCGCCGGACTCCGCCGGCAGGAAGAGGAGGAAGTCGCCCCTGCCGCCGCCGAAGGCGACGGGCTCCTTGACCGTCACGTACGTGGCCTCGGCGCCGGTCTCCACGAGCCTTCCGTGCTCGACCGCCTTGATGAGCGGCAGCGACGAGTCGTTGAAGAGCGGCGGATCGCCGGAGTTGACCTTCAGGACCACGTCGTCCAGCCCGATCCCGTTCTTCAGCGCTATGATGTGCTCCACCATGCGCAGGTAGTTGTGGGGCGAGCCCGAGCGCAGCACCAGGTTCTGGGCGCTCGTCCAGAGATTGGAGATGTCGACCTTCGTGTCGAGCTGCTCGGGAAGGTCCATGCGGCGGATCCACCAGCCGGGGCGCTTCGACGGCGCGAAGGTGAGCGTCTGCTTGTGCCCGCCCTCGAACGTCCCGATGCCCGCGACCGGCGCCTCGCCGGCGATAGTCATCCGCTTCGCGGGAAGCGGCGACAGAGGCCCCTCGCCGAGCGTGCGCGTCTCGTCTATCTTCTGCGTCCGGAACCTGTCGTACGCCGCGGCGATCGCGGCGGTGTTCCCGAAGACCGTCTTTCCTATCTGGTAGTCTGGCATGATGTGCCGCACATTATACCATGAATGCCGCCGTCGTTGTCAACGGAGTCGGGCGCGGACTAGGCGCGGAGCGTCAGGGCGGCCTTCAGCTCCGCGACGGTGTAGGGCTTGGCGAGGAACCTGTCGAACGGCTGCTCCGCGAACATCCGGCGGAGCTCCTCCTCGCTCGAGCCCGACGACACGATGACGACCGCCGTCGGGGAGGCGACGCGGAACGCCTCGAGAAGCCTCAGCGTGTCTATGCCGCCAAGGTCCGCGTCGAGCAGTATCGCGCCGATGTCCGGGGAGTGCCGCCGCAGTATTCCGAGCGACTCGTGTCGGTCGCGCGCGACGTAGGCCGTGACGCGGAGCGAGCGGAGCAGCATCGACGTCGTCTTGAGTATCGCCTCGTCGTTGTCGACGACGAGGACGGCCCGCGGCATCTCGCCCGACGCCGCGGCTTCGTCGTCCGCCGCGTCCCCGCCGCCCTTCGGCAGGCGCGACTCGGGGAGGTAGATGTGGAACGTCGTCCCCTGGTCGGGCTCGCTGGTCACCTTGAGCCCGCCTCCGTGCGCCTCGACGATCGTGCGCACCGTCGCGAGGCCGAGTCCGCGCCCGAGCGACTTCGACGACACGTACGGGTCGAATATCCGCGGCAGAAGCTCCGGACGTATGCCCGGACCGTCGTCGGAGATTCGGAACACGACCCCCCTTCCGGGCTTCAGCGTGTGCTCCGAGACGAAATCCTCCGCCGCGTCGGCCGTCATCTCGAACGCCTTCGCGGAGAGGACGATGTTCCCCGGACGCGAACCAAGCGCCTCGCCCGAGTTCTTGATGATGTTGAAGAACACCTTCCAGAACTGGTTCAGGTCCACGTCCACGTCGGGCAGTCCGTCCTCCAGCCTGTACGAAATCGCGACGTTCGGTCCGACGACATGCTCGGCGAGGACCTGTATGTCGCCGACCACGATGGCGGGCGACGCCCTCACCAGCGAGATCTTCGTCTCGCCGGCGTACGCCATAAGCTCCCGGGTCATCGCCGAGCCGCGCTTCACGGCGTCGCGTATAACGTCCATCTCGGCCTTGACCTCGTCGCGCACGGAATCCATCCACGCGGCCTCCGCCGTGTTGAGGATCACCGACAGGACGTTGTTCACGTCGTGCGCGATGCCGGCGGCGAGAAGAGTGAGCGACTCGCGCTTCGACGTGTCCATCGTCCGCTGCTCCGCGGCGAGGCGCAGCTTGTGCTCGGCCACCTCCTTCGTGACGTCGCGGACGATCCCCAGCGCGAGGCTGTCGTCCATGCGCGTGAGGCGCATCTCGAAATGGCGCGTCGGGACGGACCGCGGGACGCCCGCCGGACGCTGCACCTTGAGGCGGACGGTCTCGGTCGTGCGCGAGCCGAACACGCGGGCGAGCGCGGCGTGGAACGCGTCCAGGCCCTCGCCGCCGAAGACGCCCCGGTCGGGCTCCTCGCCCTCCACGGCCCCGGGAAGAGGCAGCGCGCCGTCGGGCTGCTTCGTCACGGACGCGAGCCGCCCCTCCCTGTCGAACACGACAAGCGCGTCGGGAACGCCCTCTATCAGCGCGCGCTGGCGAAGCTTGAGCTGCGAGAGCTTGCCCGTGCGCGACGAGATCGTCTCGAGCATCTGGTTCACCGACTCCGCCAGAAGCGCGAACTCGTCGCATCCCTTCCACTCAAGTCGCGGACAGTCCCGGTCCTCGCTGTTCTCGGCGAGCTTGCGTATCTCGTCCGTCATCCTCGTAAGCGGATTGAGCAGCACCCTGCTCTGGAACCAGAACACCGGGAGGATCAGCACGATTCCGCACATCGCGATGAAGACCGTAAGCCGCCCGAGCGCCGTGCGGGCGATCGTCGAGAAGGTGCGCGGAAGCGAGACGGTGATCGTCGTGACCGCGTTCCCCGCGATGTCGCGTATCGCGAAGACGGCCTCTAACGGGTTCCCGCCGATGTTCCAGAAGCCGCCGGAATAGAAGTCAAGCGCCTCGGAGAGCATGGGAGCCAGGCCGAACGCGGCGCGCGCGGAAGGGTCCGCGGCGCGGCGGCGCGCGGCGTCCACCGTCTCCGCGGCGCCTGCGCCGCGGCTCCTGACCTTGACCTCGAGTCCGCCGAGGCTCTCGTTCACCTGGGCGTTGAAGGCGTCGAAGTCAAAGAGCGACCCGAAGACGACGTAGCCGCCGCGCCCGGTCTCGCTGCGGGCGAGGGAGACGTAGTGCAACGCGCCGTTCACGTGCATGATGCCGACCGCCTCGGACGCGTCGTTCGTCGCGGAAAGGCCGCCGATCCAGTCGCGTATCCGGTCCGCGTACGGAACCAGCGCCCCGCGGTCCACCGCCTCAATGCCGCCTTCGCGGCGCGAAGCGCCGGCGACAAACCCGCCGGCGTCGTCGAAGTCGAGGACGAGCGAGACGTGGGAGAGGGACTCCCTTCGCATCACGTCGGCGGGGCTCGCACCTTCAGAAAGAGCCCTCTCGACGGGCCCCAGACTCTCCGCGTTGCGGCGGCGGAAGCTGTCCGCGTTGCGGTAGGCGAGACGCGATATCCCCGATCCGATCTCGGCGGCCTGCTCCTCCGACTCGCGGACAAGGTGCACGAGGACAATCCGCCCCCCGATGTAGAAAACCCCGAGGACGACAAGAAGGAAGAACGCCGTCGCCAGGGAGTACTGCGTCCGGATCGAGTTGAACACGCCGAATCCGGATCTGCCGCGCCCCTCGGACATCAGGATGCCCTCGCCGCCGCGCGCTTCTGCGCAAACCAGACCCAGGTGAGTATCACGACAAGCACGAACGTGATCGCGATCTTCACGTGCCTGGCCCCGGCGTCGGGGTCGCCCGCAAGACTCCCCGGCCCGCCGTCCGGCGCCACCGTCTCCGTCGCGGTCGCGGCAGGCGGCGTGTTTTCGAAAGGCTTGCCCCAGCTCACCTCGCCGGTATCCATGTTGACGTACTTCGTCTGCGTGGAAAGCCTCGCGTTTGACTGCGTTTGCGCAATGTAGTTGGCATCAGCCTCGGCCTGCATTCGGCGAGTTGAAGCCTCTGCCATTCCCAGATCAACCTTCTCACTGACCATGTCAAGAACCTTCTTCAATCAAATGACACAACACCCTCGGAGATTTCACGCCAGTCGATGACCTGCGGCGGATTGTCGCTGGACTTCGCCAGTCCGACCTTGTCGTTGTCGACAGTCTCGGACGAACCGGAATAAAGCCGAATGTCCCAGTTCATGTAAAGACCGCCCGAATACCGAATGGCCTCGTTGCGGCAAACAAGCGCGCCGTTGAAACTGCATGCGCCGACCCTGCCGCATATAGTATGGTTGTTGTAAAGTATGGCGTCGATCTGGGTAATTGCCTTTGTTGACCAACCGTCCTTCTCAAGATTGGATTTTATCACGGAATCATTGCACACCGACTCGTAGTACTTGCGGTCATATGAAGTCTTGGGATAAGCGGTGTAGACGTCTTCCTGATGTTCGACATCCTCGTAATGCCAGCCGTTTCTTTGCCGCCCCCACGAGTCAACGTACGGACCTTTCACCAATTCCGTTTCGGTGACAGTGCGTGTGCCAGTCTTAACATTGACCGTCTGACCGCGGTTCTTTCCAAACTGCCCGGTACTTGAATCTCTGCCGCCTGGCACGAAATCGGCCAATCCAGCGGCCTCGCACTGTGCAAAATAAGTCGAATCGACCTTCTCCACGGACTTATAGTGGATTCTGGAGCTTCCGCTGGATGTATCGTTGAACTTATGGGGGTATCCGATCGCAGCATCGGAAGTATCGCAGTTGTAGGTTGGAACATAGGTTGTCGAGGTCATGATGTTGTCGAGGTCGCCCACCCAGGACGTATAGTCTCCAAACACAATGTTCCCCTTCGCCATCAGGCCCAGCATGTCCTTGTTCTTGTTGTCGGAATCTTTAGTGGACCTGCCGCTCCAGCTGGGAGGATTCACATACTTGATGTCGCCGACGATGT
>JAFRJH010000088.1 GCA_017432385.1 Kiritimatiellia bacterium | reverse complement strand
CCTACGGTGTGGGTGGTGATTGGGATGAAGTCGTAACAAGGTAACCGTTGGGGAACCAGCGGTTGGATCACCTCCTTTCTAAGGAGACATCTCCCTTCGGGGAGAGATGGTGAAACGTCTGCCGCGCCGCAGGGCGCCGGCGGATGCATCTACACCGCTTCAGACAGGCATTTGCTGTTTTCTCGGCCGCCGGACAAGGAGCAGGAGCGCGTCCCCTAGGGTCGCGCTCCTATCTTTTTGCGTATTCAACCACAATCAGGAAGGAGGCCCATCATGGCCTGTGAGATATATGACAAGCTGATGGCCGACATGAAGTCGGCGATGAAGGCGCACGACATGTGCGCCGTGAATTCGATCCGCGGCATAATAGCCAAGGCCAAGGACCTCACCGTGAACGCCGGCAGGGAGATGTCGGACGACGCGGTCCTCCAGGTTCTTGCAAAGGGTGTCAAGCAGCGCGAGGAGTCGATTGCGCAGTTCGAGTCGGCCGGACGCGCAGAGCTCGCAGAGTCCGAGCGCAAGGAGATGGAGCTTCTTCGCCGGTATCTTCCTGCGCAGCTTTCGGAGGCAGAGGTCGCCGAAGTCGTCAAGGCGGCGGTCGCGGATCTCGGCGCCGCGTCGAAGAAGGACATGGGCCGGGTTATGAAGGAAGTGATGGCCCGCGTCAAGGGCCGTGCGGACGGGAAGCTTGTCTCGCGCCTTGTCGGCGCCGCGCTCCCCTGACTTTCTCGATTGAACCTGCCGCAGCGGGCCGTCTCTGCCGGGCGAAATACCGCCCGCCGTGCGGCCCGCAATTTTTTTTCACATACCCCCTTGCGCGCTCTGAGCAGAAAGAGTATAATATGCGCCATTCATTACCTGCTCGGGTGGTGAAATTGGCAGACACGCATGCTTGAGGTGCATGTGGGTCACTCCTTGCGGGTTCGAGTCCCGCCCCGAGCACCAAATCGCGGCACGGCCGCGATTTTTGTTTATGGGCAGAGGCACAACCTGCGTCAGATTTGCTATAATATGCGCCAAGCGATGAAAGAAAACGGCGAAAGACTGCTTGTCGACGTCTCGCGTCTCGACCCCGAAGGGGAGGATTTCGAGGGCGAGGTCGACATCGTCGATCTTGACGAGGAGTTCGTGAAGCCCTTCGGCGGAGTGCGCTACAGGCTCAATGCGAAGCTGTTCGGCACGGAGCTTCTGGTGAAGGGGCATCTTGAGCAGGATTTCGACCTTGTATGCAGCAGATGCGGCAGGGACTTCGACACGACCGTGAAGGTGGATGATTTCCTTGTCTCGGTCGAGGTCTCCGAGAAGCAGGAGTACGCCGATTTGACCGCAGACGCGAGAGAGTGTATAATATTAGCTTTACCGACATACCCGGTCTGCGACGAGTCCTGCAAGGGACTGGAGCAGAAGACCGTGGCTCCAAGCGACAACCGCTGGGACGCGCTGGACGGGCTGAAGGTAGAAAAAGCGTGAAAAAAGAACAGTAAGGAGTAAGAAAAAATGGCAAGTCCCAAGAACCGTGTTTCCAAGCGTCGCAAGCGCGAGCGTGTCGCCTCGCTCGAGAAGCCCATTCTCGCCCAGACCGGAACGTGCCCCGCGTGCGGAGCCGCCGTTCGTTCCCATCGCGCATGCCCCAAGTGCGGAACCTACAAGGGACGCAAGGTAGTCGCCGCCAAGTGACGGCGCGCCTTCCCGGGTTTTCGTCTTCACCTGGCAGGAACCTAGTGAAATGACGCGGATTGCCCTTGATGCGATGGGCGGCGACAATGCCCCCGGCGAGATTGTCGTCGGGGCGGTTGAGTCGTCCGTCGGCATTAAAGACGTCAAGGTGCTGCTTGTCGGCCAGATGGCGGCGATCCAGGGCGTGCTCGACGGGCTCCCAAAGGACCTGAGGCGCGATGCGCGGCGCGCCATCGAGGGCGGCCTTTTGGAGATCGTCCACGCTCCCGACGTCGCGGAGATGGATGAAACTCCGGTCGAGGCCGTCAAGAAGAAGAAGGACTGCTCGATCAACGTCGCCATGCGGCTTGTCAAGGAGGGGCGCGCCGACGCCTTCGTGTCGGCCGGCAACTCCGGCGCGGTCGCGACGAGCGCGATTCTCACGCTCGGGCGCATTCCCGGCGTGAAGCGTCCCGCGATTGCGACGGTCCTGCCGACTCGCATTCCGCGCCGTCCGCTTCTCCTGCTCGACGCCGGGGCGAACATGGACTGCCACCCCGACTGGCTGGTGCAGTTCGCCATAATGGGCAACGCCTACTCCAAGGCGGTGCTCGGGCGCACCACGCCCAACGTGGGGCTCATCTCGATCGGCACCGAGGACTGCAAGGGCAACGAGATGACGAAGGAGACCTTCCCGAAGCTCAAGGCGGTGAAGGACATCAATTTCGTCGGGAACATCGAGGGCCACGATCTCTACAAGGGCAAGATGGACGTCGCGGTGTGCGACGGCTTTGTCGGCAACGTCGTCCTGAAGACCACCGAGTCGGTGGCCCGCGCGATGAGCTATTGGCTGAAGCGCGAGTGCTTCCGCGGACCGTGGCGCGTGCTTGGGGCGCTTCTTCTCAAGGGTGCCTTCCGCGCCCTCAAGAACCAGATGGACCCCGAGATATACGGCGGAGCCCCGCTGCTGGGCGTGCCCGGCGCGGTGATCATCACCCACGGCAGCTCCTCCCACAAGGCCATTTACTACGCTGTGAAGGCCGGCGTCGCCGCGGCGACCAACGACGTGTCCGGGCTTATCGCAAAGTCGATCGCCGAACACGTCGAGGACCTCAAGCAGCAATGAGCGAATACAATTTCTCCGCCATCGAGAAGAAGTGGCAGAAGTACTGGCTGGAGAACAAGACTTTCAAGACCGACAACGCCGCCACGGGCGAGAAATTCTACTGTCTCGACATGTTTCCGTATCCGTCGGGCGCCGGACTGCACGTCGGCCACCCGGAAGGCTACACGGCGACGGACATCCTCTGCCGCTACAAGCGGATGAAGGGCTTCAACGTGCTGCATCCGATGG
>JAFRJH010000087.1 GCA_017432385.1 Kiritimatiellia bacterium | reverse complement strand
GTCGCGGCCCGCGCGGCGGGCGCGCGCGTGTTCCTCGCCGAGGGCTTCACCTGCTTCGGCGGGATGGGCACGGCGGCTCGAGTCCCGGTCTTCATGCAGTGGGGCGACGGAACGCGCGACCTCGCGTGCGGTTTCGGGACGCGTTTCCGCGACCGGCTCCAGAAGGCCGGCGCGATGGTCCGCGGCGCGTTCGACTTCGAGGCCGTGAAGCGCGAATACGACGCCGTGATGGTCGAGTCGGGCGCGGACTTCGTCTTCCAGGCGCGCGTCATCGACGTCGTTCGCGGGGGAGACGCGATCAAGTACGCGGTCGTCGCCGCGCCGAGCGGCGTGTGGGCCGTGGAGGCGAAGGTCTTCATCGACGCGACGGGCAACGGAGACGTCGCGGTGCAGGCGGGCGTTCCGTTCGAGAAGGGCGACGCATCGGGGCACATGATGCCGGCGTCGCTCCTTTCCGCGTGGTGCGGAATCGACTGGGACCGCTGGGAGAAGGAGCGTCCGAAAAGCCCGCAGCCGTTCGGGTCGCAGCTCGCGCGCGCCGCGGCGGGCGGCGTCTTCAAGGAGCCGGACCTGCACATGACGGGCCTCTACCGGTTCCCCGAAGGGTACGCCACGGCCAACATCGGGCACGTCTTCGACCTCGACGGAACCGACGAGCGCTCGCTCACGAAGGGGTACATCCGCGGACGCGAGTCGATGAAGGAGTACGAGCGGTACTTCCGCGAATACGTGAAGTGCGGGCTCGAGAACATCCGCCTCGTCGAGACCGCGGCGATGATGGGCGTGCGAGAGACGCGGCGGATCACGGGCGACTACGTGATGACGCTCGGCGACTACATGAAGCGCGCGGTGTTCCCCGACGAAATCGGCCGCTACGCATACCCGATCGACATACATCCGTCGAGCGCGGACAAGGCTGCGTACGAGAAGCACCGCGAGGAGTTCGACCGTCTCTACCGCTACAATAAGGGCGAGAGCTACGGCATTCCGTACCGCATCCTCTGCGCGAAAGGCGTCAGGAACCTTCTCGTCGCCGGACGCTGCGTCTCCACCGACCAGAAGGTCCAGGCGTCGATTCGCGTCATGCCGGCCTGCTATATCACTGGACAGGCGGCCGGCATGGCCGCTGCGCTCGCCGCCGCCGGCGCGGGCGATGTTCACTGCGTGGACGTGAAGGCGCTCCAGGGCAAGCTCAAGTCCTTTGGTGCATACCTCCCCAACGCCTAGGGCGTCTTCCGCCGTTGCCATGGATGATTTATGATATAATACCGGACATTATGAATATCAACAATCTGCCGACCAGCCGCTGTTTCGTGGCTCTTTCTTTCCTTCTCCTGGTTCCCGCCGCCGCATGCCGCGCCGGCGAGAAGGTCTACCTGTGGCCGGACGGCAAGATGCCAGACGCGCAGCCGCAGCAGATCGCCGCGCCGACGGCGGAGTCGAAGAAGCCTGGCTTCAAGCCCGACGAATGGCGGCGTCCGTACATCAAGTGGGAGGACGCCCCTAAGGCGGACAAGAAGACCGACGTCTGCATGATCGTCATCTCCGGCGGCGCGTACGACTGCTGCTGCGACGGTCCGGCGTTCCGTCCGCTCGTCAAGAAGATGCAGGACGCCGGCATTCAGTGCGTCACCCTCATGTACCGCACGCCGCGTCCGAAGGGCCTGCCCATCTACCAGTCGGGCTGGGAGGACGGACAGCGCGCCGTGCGCCTCGTGAGGAGCGAGGCGGCGAAACGCGGCTTCAGCCCCGAGAAGATAGGCGTAATGGGCTGCTCCGCGGGCTCGCACCTCTCGCTGCTCCTTGCCCTCAACTCGCAGACCGCGGCCTACGAGCCGGTCGACGACCTCGACAAGCTTCCCTGCCACATCAACTGGGCGGTTCCGTTCTGCCCCGCCTACGTCCTTACGGACGGACTTCTGGGCAAGAACAAGACGGGCGGAGACGGTCCCGACGTCAAGGTCAGCCCGGTCTTCAAGTTCGACGCGAAGACGTGTCCCGTCTGCTTCTTCCACGGCGGCAAGGACCCCTACTCCCCGATCGGCTCCACGCAGGTCTACCGCCAGCTCCGGCGCATGAAGGTCCCCGCCGAGCTTCACCTCGACGCAGGCCGCGGCCACGGACCCGTCGGCGCGGCGGCCTACGAGCGCGCGCTCGAGTTCATGCGCCAGATCGGCGTCCTCGGCGAGCTTAGGCCGCCGGAAAAGCACACGGCCCGCGTCTCCGGCCGCTTCACGGCGAAGCGCGAGAAGGAGAACCTCTGGCCCGAGGGGAAGATGCCCAACGTCCAGACGAACCAGACGTACGCTCCCACGCTCGAGTGGTTCATCCCGACCGAACTGAAGACCAAGGCGATCCAGGTAATCGTGCCGGGCGGTGCATACAAGTTCTGCAACGTGAATGGCGAGGGAGTGCCTGTGGCGCAGTGGTTCAACGAGAAGGGCATGGCCGCGGTCGTCGTGAACTACCGCTGTCCGCGTCCTGTCGGGCTTGCCAAGCACGTCACGGCGTGGCAGGACGCGCAGCGCGCGATTCGCATGGTGCGCAGCGAGGCCCCGGCGCGCGGACTCGATCCCGACCGCATCGGCATCATGGGCTTCTCGGCGGGCGGGCACCTCACGATCATGACGGCCGTGAACGCGAGGACTCCCGCCTACGAGCCGGTCGACGACATCGACCGCCTGCCGTGCAACGTGCAGTGGGCGTGTCCGATCTACCCCGCCTACGTGCTCACCGACGGAGCGGACGGCGCGAACGCGAAGGGCGGCAACGAGGACTCCGCCGTGCTTGTCCCCGAGTTCTCGTTCGACGACCAGACGCCGCCGATGTGCTTCGTGCACGGCGATGCGGACGGCTACGCCGCGATGGGATCCGTCAAGACGTGGGAGAAGCTCTGGCGCATGGGCATCCAGAGCGACCTCCACACCCTCGCCACGCGCGGGCACTGCTTCCAGATGTCCGCCTCGCCCGAGACGGGCAGCTACACCTGGCAGGACCGCCTCTGGGAGTTCTTGAGGCGAAAGGACCTCAACCGGTGAGGTGGAGTCATGGGAATGCACATTGAATTGTCGATTCTGGCCGCTGCCGTCCTTGGCGCATGTTCGCTTTTTGCCGCGGACTATGTTTCGCTCGACGGCGAGTGGGGCCTCAAGTACTGGCAGCAGGAGTCGGCGGAATCGGCGGTTCGCGAAATCGGAGCGGTGCCGCCGGATGCAAAGACGGTCAAGGCGTCAGTTCCCGGAAACTGCGAACTCGACCTCGTGAACGCGGGAGTCATGCCCCGGCCCGAGGTCGGGATGAACGTCCGCGAGTTCCGCAGGTGCGAGGGCTACGGGTGGCTCTATACGAAGGACTTCGACCTGCCGGCGGGATTCGGCGGGGGGTCGCGAGTCCGGCTCGTTTTCGACGGAATCGACACGTTTGCGGACGTCTTCCTGAACGGAGAGAAGGTCGGCGAGGCGGCGAACATGCTGATTCCGCATTCGTTCGACGTCACGAAGGCGCTGAAGTCCGGCAAGAACCGCGTGCAGGTGCTGATCCGCAGCGCGTTCCTCGAATCGCAGAAGTACGACGTCGGCGAGCTTGGCTTCCACATGGGCTTTGCGGACGGCGAGCCGATCCGCAAGGCGGGGTTCATGGGCGGATGGGACATCTTCCCGCGGCTATACTGCTCCGGGATATGGCGCGGCGTGCGGCTGGAGTCCGTGCCGCGCGTCGAGGTAGACAACGTGGCCTGGATGTTCGGCGACTTCGACGCCGAGTTCGCTCGGTGCACGGCCAAGGTGCATTTCCGCGTGAAGGGCCCGATGTCGGCCTATGACTGGGGAGCGAAGGCGCGGCTCTCCCTTTCGCGCGGCGGAAAGGCCGCGTACAGCTCCGAGCGGGAGTACGTCGCCGTCCAGAACGAAGTCAAGTTCGCGCTCGACAGGCCGGCGCTCTGGTGGCCGAGGGGCATGGGGGAGAGCGCTCTCTACGAGGCGAAGATCGAGATCGTCGGCAAGGACGGCGGCGTGCTGGCGAGCGACGTGCGCAAGGTCGGCGTGCGGCTCGTGAAGCTCGAGCGCGACGACGTGTACGGTCCGGACCGTCCCGGGCAGTTCCTCTTCCGCGTCAACGGCGAGCCGTGCTATGTCCGCGGATCCAACTGGGTCCCGCTCGACTCGTTCCCGTCGCGCCAGGCCGGGCGCATCGTGGAGACGCTCGAGATGTTCGAGGACCTCAACTGCAACATGGTGCGCGTGTGGGGCGGCGGGGTCTACGAGCCGGAGGAGTTCTTCGAGTGGTGCGACGCGCACGGGCTCATGGTCTGGCAGGACTTCATGACAGGATGTTCGGTCTTCCCGCAGGACGACCGCTACGCGGCGCTCACGGCGGACGAGGTGAAGAGCGTAGTCCTGATGCTTCGGAACCATCCGTCGCTCGTCCTGTGGAGCGGCAACAACGAGAACGACGACGCCGGCGGCCTTGGATGGGGTTCGCAGAGGGAGTTCAGGCAGGACTGCGGACGCGACCGCAACTCGCGCCGCACGATACCCGACGTCCTCTTCGAATACGACGTGACGCGCCCGTACCTGCCCAGCTCGCCGTACAAGTCGCCGGACGTCGTCGCGGGGCTGGCCAGGCCGAGCGAGATGCATCTATGGGGCGCGCGCGGCTACTACAAGACGGACTACTACACGAACAGCCCGTGCTGGTTCGCGAGCGAAATGGGCTACCACGGCTGCCCGGACAGGGCGTCGCTGGAGCGCATGATGACGAGGGAATGCGTGTATCCGTGGAAAGGGGATCCCGCCGGCCTCGACTGGAACGACGAATGGCGGCTCAAGGCGTCCGATCCATACATGAGGGGCCACGTCCACCTCTGGCGGCGCAACGACCTGATGACGAACCAGGTGCGCATCATGTTCGGCGGGGTCGACACCGACCTCGACACGTTCGTCGCGCAGTCCCAGTTCGTGCAGGCCGAGGCGATGAAGACGTTCTGCGAGCTCTTCCGCACGAGGAAGTTCACGCGCTTCAACGGACTCGTCTGGTGGAACGTGAGAGACGGCTGGCCGCAGATATCCGACGCCGTCGTGGACTGGTACGGCGGAAGGAAGCTCGCGTACCACGCCCTCAAGGCGGCGCAGCGCGACGTCGTGGCGCTTCTCGTCGACGACCATTCCGCATGGGTGGTGAACGACCTGATGCGTCCAGTCAGGGGAAGGGCGCTCTACCGCGACAGGGCTTCGGGGAAGGTCCTCCTCGACCGCGCATACGAAGTCGCCGCCAACTCGAAGGCGCGCCTCGGCGAAGTGCCGTTCTCCGGACAGGGCCTTGTCGACATCGAGTACACGGTCGACGGAGGGACCGTCCGGCGAAACCACTTCCTCTACGGCGAGCCTCCGTTCAGGTGGGGCGACGTCCGCGCGTGGACCGACGGCGGGACGATATGGAAGGCGGAGCTCTGAGGCTTCTACGCCTCGGCGATCTCCCTGAACTTGAGGTCGAACCGGGCGAGGAACTTGGCGAGGCGGTCCGAGTCGTTTGATGTCTTCTTGGCCCTCCGCGAGACGGCAAACAGCTTCTTCGACGCCTCGGCGGCCGTCTTGGACGCGCGGCACACGGCGATGACGTGCGCGAGCTGGGCGATGTCCACGGCGTCGAAGCGCGATGCATAGCCGCGCCCGAGCACGCGTGAAAGGACGTCGCTGCCCGCGGCCGGGAGCGGACCGGATCCCTCCGATGCGGCGGACGCTGCCGAACTGCAGCGGGAAATTTCGTCCTCGACGATGTCCTCGGTTATGCGCCCGCCGTCCGAGAGCGTGGCCATGCGCACGACCATCGCGTTCAGGTCGCGGAAATTCCCCTGCCAGAGGTTGGCGGGGTCAAGGGCGAAGGAGAGGAACCGTTCGCGGGATTCCCTGTTGAAGGTGATGTGCTTGCCCGTCTTCTGCGCGAAGCGCGCCAGTTCGTAGGCGAGGTTGGGCTCGATGTCCTCGCGCCGGTCGGCAAGCCCCGGCAGCCTGAAGCTCCACAGGTTGATTCGTGCCAGGAGGTCTGCCCGGAATTTCCGCTCGGCCACGTCGACGGCGAGGTCGCGGTTCGTGCCGCATATCAGCTGGAAATCGCTCCTCTCGTCCTTCTGCGCGCCGAGAGGCCGGAATGTCTTCTCCTCGACGGCCTTGAGAAGCATCGCCTGCGCCTCGAGCGGAAGCTCGCCTATCTCGTCCAGGAAGAGCATCCCGCCGTCCGCCTCCTTGAGGTAGCCGTCGTGGTTAGCGTCGGCTCCGGTGAACGCGCCTTTCCTGTAGCCGAATAGCGCGGCCTTGGCGAGATCTCCGCCGAGAGTCGCGCAGTTGACGTCAACGAACCTTCCCTTTACCTGCCCGTTGATCTTCTTGAGCTTGAATATCTGGCTGGCGAGCTGGCTCTTGCCGGCGCCCGTGGGCCCGGTCAGGAGAATGGGATCCGAAGAGCGCACCGCGACCCTCTCGATCGTCTCGATCAGCTTGTTGAACGCGGCGTTCTTCGTTTCTATCCCCTGCTTGAGGAACGACAGGTCGTCCTGGCGCTCCAGTTCGAAGCGCTTGGCCAGCTTGTCGTAGCGGGACAGGTCGAGGTCGATGATGTTTATCGTGCCCTTGGGGTCGTTTGAGTGGCGGACATGTCCCTCCTTCGGCGTGGTCTGGATGAGCTTTGCGGGGAGGTGGCGCGACTCGGCAAGGAGGAAGAGGCATATCTGCTCCACGTGCGAGCCGGTCGACATGTGGATGTAGTAGTCCGTCTTCTCCTTGTGGAAGCACGGCCTTTTGGCGTAGTCGTAGAACTTTGCGTATACCTCTTCGAAATCCCACGGGTCCTTGAGCTCGATGATGTCGAACACCACTTCGGTCTCGGGGGAGACCGAAATGACGTCGCGCTTTATCCGTTCGGCGAGCGGAGTGAATTCACTGTTGAATATGAGGTGCAGCTCGTCGACCGGCAGCCTCTCCTGCTGCACAAGCCCGACGTTCGGACGCCAGGTGTCCCAGCGCGCCGGGCCGGCCCCTCCGTGCGCGTCCTTCTGCGTGCCGAGAACTGAAATCCCGGTTGTCTTCAGAAAAGGCATTATAGCATATCCTGACAGCGGCCTGCACATCGAATGCCGCGGGAAATCCCGTCGCCGGCGCCGGTCCACGAAGCCGCTCTCCACTTGGCCAGCCGCAGAAAGTTGACATGTCAACAGTACCGCGTCCGCAGGGATTATGGTAAAATTACCGTGTGAAATCCATTTGTGCAGCCGTATTTGCCGCGTTTGCGGCGTCTACCGCTTTTGCAGGCCGGTACTGGGTCTGCAATACGGACGACGCCCGTTTCTCGAACACTAGCAACTGGTCTGAGTCGCAGAACGGCGCCGGCGGGGCGAGCAAGCCAGGCGACGGCGCCACCGGCACGACGTACTTCTACACGTATAAGAACGGCAGAATCGTCTTCGACGAGCTTCCGACGCTCCCCGGGGACGTCAGGGTCGGCACTAAGTCCGACGACTATTTCGTGTGGAGCGCGACCGATCCCTCTTTTGGCTTGTTCGGAACGAACAGGTCGGTCCAAGTCGGCGACAAAATCTCCGGCGTCTGCACGCCGACCCGTCTCAAGGTCGACGGTGGCACGTATTCCTTCAACTACGCGCGAATCGGATACGAGAGCGGCGGCACGGCCGAACTCCTGATCGATGGCGGCAGCTTCTCGTGCTACAAGGGGTATGTCGGCGCGACGGGCCATGCCGACGGCACGCTGACGGTCAAGGGCGGCACCTTCACGACGACCAGCACCAGCACCAGCGACTCCATGACGGTCGGCTACGTGACAAACTCGATCGGCACGGTTGTCGTGGACGGCGGAACGCTCGTCAACGTCGGGTACGTCAACGTGAGCTGCGTGTCGAACGTGACCGGACTCATCAACGTCAAAAGCGGCAACTGGACTGCCAGCGGCATCCGCATCGGCGGCAAGGCGAACAAGGCCACGAACTACCTTGACCACGCCGTAGGAAGGATTGTCATCGACGGCGGCAGCGTCGCCTGGACGAATGCAAATGCCATGACCCTCGGCCACGCAATCGGCGAGAGCTCGTACGCGGAGCTGGTCGTAAACGGGGGCGACGTAACCTGCAACGCCACGTACTTCTACGTAGGCGAAACGGGTCCGGCGACGTTCACGATGAACGGCGGCGCGTTCACGATGACGAACACAGGCGGCGGCAACCTGAATATCGGGCATTGCCAGACAGGCAAGGACGTCGGCACACTCGTCCTCAACGGCGGCGAGCTCGCGGTGAGGATGCTGCGTGTGGACTACGCCCAGCCAGGCAGCAAGGTCGTGTTCAACGGCGGCACGCTCAAGCCCATCAAGTCCGCCTCGGACTTCCTCAACGCCAACACCAACCTCACCTGCGAAGTGCAGGCAGGCGGGATGGTCATCGACACGGCCGGATACAACGTGACGATCAAGCACCCCATCGTGCTGGCCGAGGGCGTCGCCTCCGCGACGCTCGTCAAGAAGGGCGCCGGCACGCTCACGATCTCCGGATCGACTCCGTTCGCGCCCGGGAACATCTTCGTCCACGAAGGCACGGCCGTTGTCGGCGGCACGACCTATTCGGCGAACGCCGGGGACGCGATCGACGCCTCCGCCGGCGGCGACCTCGGCGTGGTCGTGACCCACGGCGACACGCTGGAGGCCTGGCTCAAGGACCCGGATTTCACCACTCCCTATTCATCGAAGTACCGCGCTGCCGGAACAAATTCGCTGGAGCAGCCGCGTCCGGTCGTCGTCTCCGTCAACGGCGCGCTCAGGAACTACACCAACCTCGAGATCGGCAGGACCTATTCCGACACGCTCAACGGCGTCAGCTACTCGTTCACGACCGAGAACCTCGCGCCGCGCACGCTCCAGGCCGTGTCCGCGAGCGGCGTCAGCACGATGAACATCCGTGACGTCGGCTCGTGGCCGCTCGTAAGCGCCGACGGGACCGCGAAGATGAACCAGGGCGTCATTTTCCGCGGAGCGAACCTGGACCACTTCGCGAACTCGACCGCCGAGCAGCGGGCGGCGAGCGCGCTCGCCAACCTCAAGACCGAGATAGACCTGCGCGACTACACGGTCGACGGCATGAACGCCGCCTACAAGGACGCGGCGAAGTCGTGGGCCGCGATAGACGCCGACTACGTGTACTGCCCGATCAACTACAACCTCGGCGGGTCGCAGGTCGACTCCGACGCCAACGGCAACTTCACGAACCAGATGCGCCGCGTGTTCTCGCGGCTCGGCACGCCCGGCGCTCTTCCCGCGTACTTCCACTGCGCGATCGGCACTGACCGCACCGGCATCACCGGACTGCTCCTCCTCGGCCTCATGGGCGTCTCGGAGGAGTCTCTCTACCGCGACTACCTGATGAGCAACTTCGCCAGCATCGGGAGCTCACGTTCGCCCAGCGTTCCCGAGAAGTTCATCCTCTACATGCTGCGCGGCAAGTGCAACGGCAACAAGTACGTCTACTGCGACAACCAGTACGGCGAATCCATCGCGGCGCGCGCCCGCGCCTACCTCGAGATGTGCGGCGTGACGGCTGAGGAGATCGCCAACATCACGCAGGCGCTTTCGGGCGAGACGCCAGACCAGGTGCTCGCTCGCGTCAACGCATACGAGGCGGCAGCCAATGTCCGCACCGTGAGCTACATTTCATATCCCAGTTCCGGCACGCTCACGACCAACGCCACGCACCGGCTTCCCGCTGGCCAGCACTTCTTCCCGATGACCGCGCCCACGCGCAACGGATACGTCTTCACGGGATGGGACACCGAGAACGAGGCCAACGGATACGTCTACGCGACGTGGGACGAGCTGCATCCGCTCTACTGGGCGGGCACCAACGGCGTTGTCGAGTCGTTCACGCGCGGGGCGTCGTGGGATCCGGCGCCGGACGGCACGTTCGACCCCTCCGACACACTCGTCCTCAACAAGGGCAACGGCAAGGTCGCGCTGTTTTCCGAGGGCGACGCGACGGCAGCGGCGCTCTACGTCGGCTGGGGCACGTACGACGGCGGCAGGAGCTTCAACACGTCCAGGTGCCTCGGCGGCAGGCTCGACGTGACGGGCGGAACGCTCGCGATCACCAACTTGCTCTGCATCGGAGGGTACAGCTCCGCCTACAGCAACGTCGTCAATGTCACCGGCGGATGCCTCGTCGCGGGGACGCTGCGCATGGGCGACTACTACGACAGCAAGTCGAACGGCAAGTGCGACGTGCTCAACATCTCCGGCGGCGGCGTGGTGTCGAACACGACGGGCGAGATACAGCTCTCCGTCCGCAGCGGTGCCTCGTCGCGCATCAACATAAGCGGCGGCGGGACTTTCAAGAGCGAGAGGAACGTCAGGGTCGCATCCTACAGCAGGGCTTCCGTCGTGCTTGAGGACGGCTCGACGATGGACCTGTCTGGCAGGGACCTGTACGTGGGGTATCACGCAAAGGCGCTTGGCGAGGTTTCCGTCTCGGGTTCGCGGCTGTTCGCCAAGGACGTCTCCATCGGCTACGATGCGTCCGCGACCGGCCGGGTCTCCGTCGTCGGGAACAGCACCCTGACGTCGTCGCATTACATCTACGTAGGCAGGCAGGGCGACGCGGAACTCACGATCGACGGCGGCACTGTCTCGGTTGCCGAAAGGGTCCAGTTCGGCTACAGCGGCGCCAGCGGCAACTCGGCGGTCATCAACCTCAACGGCGGCAAGCTGAAGACGCGCAGGATAGGCGTCACCGCCGCGCCGAGCGCCGTGTTCAACTGGAACGGCGGGACGCTGGAAGGCGCATCCGGGTCGGACGGCAACATGATTCCCGCGAACGCCAATCTCGAAGTCCGGGTGCTCGAGGGCGGTGCGCTCTACAATGCCGTCGTCCGCGACAACGAGGAGATCAAGGAAGATCTTTCCGGCGTCGGCGCGTTCACAAAGAAGGGTGCCAAGCCGCTGAAGCTCTCCGGCGCGGTCAATCTCGCAGGCGGATTCGTAGTCGAAGCGGGAACGCTCACCCTCATGAACCTGACGTGCACGGAATTCGAGCGGATCTCCGTCGCGGAAGGAGCCTCCCTGGACCTCAACGGTGCCGAGGTCACCGTCGGCTCGTACATCCTCGCCGGGACGAGCCAGCCTGCGGGGACCTACTCCGCCCACAACGGGACGATTCACGTGAATTCGGCCGGCCCGGGACCGGGTATCTCTGTTTTGGACGCCGCGGGCTACGACTACACGAACCGGGTGCTGACTGTTTCGGGTGCGCAGGCCGGGGTGACGGTGACACTTTCCGTGGCGAGCCGCGACGGTGCGCCTGTAGAATATGCCGCCACGGCGGACTCGGAGGGATCTGCGGTCTTCGCCGTCCGGACCGTGCCCGGCGTCTCCTACTCCTACACCGTATCGCAGGAAGGCGCGCAGTCTGCATCTGGCGAGTTCGCGTCCGGTTCCTGGGGGAACGCCGGCACGTGGTTCAGCGGCGCGGTGGAGAACGGCGAGGGGGTTGTCTCCGGCGGGGACTGGGTCGGCACGCCCGCCGTTTCGGCGGACGGCGGCGCCATCGAGGGCGGCGCCGAGTTCGCCCTTGACGCGGCGGCCGTGGCGTCGGGATCGAACAGGCTGTCGCGCGTGGATGTCCGATTCGTGGGTGATGGGCTGTCATCCGAGGCAGACCTCGGTCCGGTTGAAGGTGCGATGTTCGGCTGCATCGCCGGCGTCCTCTGCTCCGGCGGCGACAAGGCCTGGTTTGCGTTCGACGGTCTGGAATGGCGCAGGCTCTACGGTGATTGCGAGCCCAGGGTGGCGCAGCCGTATGTGATGCGAGCGGAGCTTGACGCCTCCCGGACGCCTGTAGGCGCAGTTCGGTACTATGCGAGCGAAAACGGCGGAGAATCCTTCGCCCCGCTCTTCTGCGACGCCGGACGCACCGCCGCCTGGATACCGTGCAATGCGGCCGCGTCCGGCGCGGTGACGGCGGTTGCCGCCGAGGGCGTGAAGTCGCTCGTTTCCGTGGACGGATCGCTCATGGACGCGAACGTCGCGGAGGCGGACGGCGTCGGCTACGCGTCGCTTGCGGACGCGCTCGCCGCCGGCGGCGGCGTGAAGCTGCTTACGAACGCCACCTGGCCGACGAACGCGCCAGTCGGAACCATCGCCGCTCCGGCTCTCGGCGGCTATGACCTGAAGGGCGTCGAGTTCCAGGACGGCAGGGTTGTCGTCAGCTCCGGGTTCTCTAACGTCTCCGGCGGCAGGGTCGGCATCGATTTCGCCGCGCTCCAGGGCCTCGGCATCGCGACGGCGGACAGGACGCCAGCGCAGATAGCGTCCGATCTCCAGGCACAGGGGGCGAACGGCCTCGCGAAGTGGGAGAGCTATGTCCTCGGACTCGACCCGTCGGATGCCGACGCGAAGCCGCGTGCCGGCATCTCCGTGTACGGCGACGCCGTCGTGCTGGAGCTCCTCGGCGTCACGGTGAACGCGGCGTCCGGCGCTACGGTCACGTACAGGGTCTACAGGGCGCTGGACCCCGCTGGCATCGAGGACGCGCAGCCGGCCGGCGGCGACCGCGCGGTCGATGAGGCGGCAGAGCTGGATAAGGACGGTTCCAACAGGTCGTTCTACCGTCTCAGGGTCGATGTGAAGGGGTGGTAATAGGTGCTGCGCCGGAGGAGACGCGTCCACCCCGCGCGTCCAATCCGGCATGATATAGGCGGAGGGCTGGTATGAGATTCAAGCAGGCTGCAATATGGACCGTCGCGTTTGTCGCAGGCGGTGTCGCCGGAACGCTCGGATGCGGATGGCTGAACGACTTCATGGATTTCGTGGCATCGGCCTACACGCGCGCGTTCCAGTTCGTCGCGGTGCCTACTGTCGCGCTTGCGATTCTCACTGCGATGGCTTCGCTCGGCGAAGGAAACGCAATGGGAAAGGTGTTTGCCAGGACGTTCGCCTGCACGGTCCTCACGTCGTTCCTCGCGGCCCTGGTCGGTCTCGGGCTCTTCGTGCTCGTCGATCCCGGGACGATAGACCAGGGAGTGGTTAAGGCCGTCGCCGAAAACGCGGACGCGATGACTCAGATATCGCGCGCGCCTGAGACGGTCTACGGCCACATCCTCAATGCGATCCCCAACAACCTCGTTAATCCGTTCCTGGGGGGGAACGTGCTGGCGATCGTGCTGATCTCCGCGGGAATCGGCATCGCGATCGCGATACTCGGCAAGACGAGCGAAAACGTCAAGACCCTCCACAGGACCCTGTACGGACTCCAGGAGGTGTTCTTCGGGCTGATCAGGGGCCTCGTGTGGGCGCTTCCGGTGGGAATCGTCGCGTTCTCCGCGCAGCTCTCGGCCCAGATGTCGGCAGGCGTCGTCGTCGGCTCGATAGGCAAGTACGTGCTGGTCGTGATCGGCGGGAACGTGATACAGTTCTTCGTGGTTCTTCCGCTGTTCTGCTATCTGCGCGGCGTCAACGGATACAAGGTGATGCGCCAGATGACGCCGGCGCTGCTGATGGCCCTCTTCACGAAGTCGTCAGCCGCCACTCTCCCGGTGACCGTCGCGACGGCCGAGAAGAACATGAAGGCGAAGCCCTGGATCGCGCGTTTCATCCTTCCGCTGTGCTGCACCATAAACATGAACGGATGCGCCGCGTTCATTCTCGTGACGTCCCTGTTCGTGATCCGCAACTCCCCTGAATGCGGAATCGTCCTCACTCTGCCCGTCATGCTCACGTGGTGCGTCATCGCGACGGTCTGCGCAATCGGCAACGCCGGTGTCCCGATGGGATGCTACTTCCTAACGCTTTCGCTTATGGCCGGCGTGGGCGGAAATCTCATGATACTCGGTGTCATCCTGCCAATTTACACGATAATCGACATGATCGAAACCTGCGAAAACGTCTGGTCAGACTGCTGCATATGCGCTGTCGTGGACAAAGACATGAAGTGACGGCGGGGACTGGCCCGGCCGCATGCTTCGCCGCGATCGCGACCAGATATAGCGCAGTTTCCTCGGCAGATGGTTTCTTGTCTCCCGCCTGCGCGCAAGCGCCTTTGCGGGGGCAGGCAACCCCCCATTTGGCGGGTTGCCCGGATTTCCGCTCATGATGTATAATTTCGTCCGTAACGATCATCGCGGATGTTATGGGCATGAAGGAGAGAATAACGAGGACTGGGTTCGTCGCTACGCTCACGCAGGCCGTGGCGCTCGGCGTCGCGGTTTCCGCCACGCCGAATTCGGCCGGTGTGTTGACGTAGCGACACCTAGATGCTACAATTTAATCCAGGAAAGGGAGGGCATAATAATGAAGAACAGGGTGGTTGTCGGAGGAATCATTGCGGTTTTTGCGATGATTTCGTCAATCAGGGTGAGCGCCGTCGACTACTGGTGGACCGGTAACGGCAACGACGGCAAGTGGTCCACCGCCGCGAACTGGGCGACGGACGACCAGGGGACGCCCGCGGAAGCCGCGCCGAAACGGAGCGAGAAGGCGGCCCTCCACTTCGACGTTCCTGCTGGTGGCCTTGAAGTGACGCAGGACATCGAGGAGGGCTCTGGCACTGCAACCGGCATTATAATCTCGAACCTCGTCGTGACGAGTTCTTCCGCCGATCCTGTAACGCTGAAGATCGTCTCGGCGAATAACGGAGCCGGGGCCCTTGAGTTCTGCAGCCCCGCGAAGGTGACCGTCGCCTCCGGCGTCACATGTACGCTGAACGTAGCCCCGATCTATGGGGTTACGGCAAACGAACTCAAGAAGGACGGCGCGGGGACCTTGGCCTTCGACTATGTTGTCAGGTCACCCTACAATTCTCGTCCGATCACTATCCTCGAAGGCCGCGTCGCCGTTCTCGAGACAAGCTTGGATCCCCGCTTCAACGTCAAGCTCGCGGGCACAGACCCCGACAATCAGCCGGTATTCGAGAATCGGCTTGATAACGGATGCTACGCCCATCTTGGAATGGCGGCGAATGGCGGCAACCTCCAGCTCAACGGCACGACGATGATAGTCGGCGATGAATCCGAGCGTGTCACCCCTCAGATCGACATTCCGTCTGTCTCCGACTCGGGTACGCTGGCTTTCCAGAACGAGCGCGTCGCGACCATTGCGGAAAGCGCGCCGAACTATGACCTCGAGTTC
>JAFRJH010000086.1 GCA_017432385.1 Kiritimatiellia bacterium | reverse complement strand
CCTGTTCCATCACGGGGTCCAGCTCCGGGATGAAGGCAGGGTCGTCCCGCAGCACATGCATTACGTAATGCTCGCTGCACCCCGGGCGATACACGTTCCAGAAGGATTCCCGGATCAGGTTTTCCGTTTCCCGATAGTCTTCTTTTTTCTCCAAACGAATGATGGCATTTTTCATGTTTAATATTCCTTTCAGGCTCTTTTTTCCAGCCGGTTCTTCCGGATCCTTTCATTGATCTGCGCTGCGGTTTTCGCGTTGAGACCGTAATCCACCATCGCCACGGCGCATTCGTGCTTGATTTCCTCTGACATTCACGTTCTCGTTTGGTTGCGGCGTGCGCGGCGCGCCCGCCCTGCCTTTAGACTAGTACAGGAACAGCATGTCGCGGTACTTCGGGAGTGGCCAGCGCTTGCCGGACACCCTCTTCTCGAGCGCGTCCGCTGTGGTTCTCAGCGCCTGCATGGAGGAGAGTATCGCCGCTTCGTCGCTTCCGGCCAGGGCGTGCTCAAGGTCGAGAATGCCCGCCCTCAGCGCGTCAAGCCCGGCGCCGACCTCGACACAGCTCTCGCGCAGCGCCGTCGTGCCGGACGAGATGCCGGTCTTCTCCGCCTTCTCGAACGCCGCTACGGATTCGAGGTATTCGGCCTTCACCGCGGGGAAGATCATCTCGGAGGCGATGTCTCTCGCGCAGGCGCCCTCGATGCGGACCCTCTTCGCATACTCCTCGAGGAATATCTCGTGGCGGCTCAGGAGCTCGCGGCGGGTCATGACCCCGTACTTCTCGAACAGCGCGGCGTTCTCCTTCTTCACGAGCGCGGCCAGGGCGGACGGCGTGTCGGGCGCGTTGGGGAGCCCGCGCTTCGCGGCTTCCTTGGGCCACTCGGCCTCGTATCCGTTTCCGTTGAAGACGACGCGCTTGTGCTCCCTGAGCGACGCCTGCAGAATCTTCTGGAGTGCGTTGTGGAACGCCGCGGTGTGCTCTCCAGGCTTCGCCTTGCCGGCGACCTTCGCCTTCTCGAGCTCGCCGGCGATGCGGTCAACGGCCTCGGCGACGATTGTGTTGAGGACCGTCATCGGGCCCGAGCAGCAGACGCTCGATCCCGGCGCGCGGAACTCGAACTTGTTGCCCGTGAACGCGAAGGGCGACGTGCGGTTGCGGTCCGTCGCGTCCTTCGGAAGCGGCGGCAGGGTGTCCACGCCGATCTGCAGCGTGTCCGCCTTCTTCGCCCTCCCGCCGACGCCGCGCTCGAGCCTGTCCACGACCTCCGCGAGCTGGTCCCCGAGATATACGGAGATCACGGCCGGCGGCGCCTCGTTCGCCCCGAGTCGGTGGTCGTTGCCCGCGCCCGCGACGGACGCCCTGAGAAGGTCGGCGTGCCTGTCGACCGCCTCGATGATCGCACAGAGCATCGTGAGGAACACCGCGTTCTCCTGCGGGTTCGTGCCTGGATCGAGGAGATTCTTGCCGCCGTAGGCCACGGACCAGTTGTTGTGCTTGCCCGAACCGTTGACGCCTGCGTACGGCTTCTCGTGGAGAAGGCACTTTAGCCCGTGCTTCTCTGCGACGTTGCGCAGCGTGTCCATGACGAGCATGTTGTGGTCCGAGGCGAGGTTCAGCTCCTCGAACTGCGGCGCGAGCTCGAACTGCGCGGGCGCGACCTCGTTGTGGCGCGTCTTCGCAGGTATGCCGAGCTTCCAGAGCTCGCGCTCCACGTCGTTCATGAACGAAAGGACGCGGTCGGGGATCGTCCCGAAGTAGTGGTCCTCGAGCTGCTGTCCCTTCGCGGACGGCGCGCCGAAGAGCGTGCGCCCCGTAAGCACGAGGTCCGGGCGCTTCATCCAGTACTCCCTGTCAACGAGGAAGTACTCCTGCTCCGCGCCGAGCGTGCACGCCGAGTGGGCCTCGCCCCGCCCGAAGAGCTTCATCAGCCGCTTGAGCGACCTGTCGAGCGCCTGCATCGAACGCAGGAGGGGAGTCTTCTTGTCGAGCGATTCGCCCGTGTAGGCGCAGAAAGCCGTCGGTATGCACAGCGTCGCCCCGTTCGCGTGGCGCTTGATGAACGCGGGGGAGGTCGGATCCCACGCCGTGTAGCCGCGCGCCTCAAAGGTGGAGCGGATGCCGCCCGACGGGAACGAACTCGCATCCGGCTCGCCGACGATGAGGTTCTTTCCGCTGAACTGCATGATCGGCTCGCCGTCCTTCAGCTCGAGGAACGAGTCGTGCTTCTCGGCGGTCGAGCCGGTCATCGGAAGGAACCAGTGCGTGTAGTGCGTCGCGCCGCGGTCCATCGCCCAGTGGCGAATTCCATGAGCGACCTCGCCCGCAATCGACGGATCGAGCGGCTTGCCCTCCTGGATCGTCGCCTGGAGCTTCTTCGCCGTGTCTTTGCTCAGGTAGGTGTTGATTGCCTCTTCGCCGAATACATCGGCTCCGAAGTCCGTTGCCGCCTTGGTCTCTTCCGTCATGTCAGTTCCTTTCTGATGTCGCGCGGCGTTTTTGCCGCGACGCATACGGTAATGGCTATAGCACGAACCATGCCAAATGGCAAACGCCGATATAATACGCAGATTCTTACAAGCCATTGCTGAGCGCTGGCAGTGAGTTACATAAATTGTAACGGACCGAAGTGGCAATGTTCAATATAGAGATTGGCACGCCTCGTGCTAGCCATGTTGCGTCGCCGCGATGTACGCGATGGCAAGAAAGGAAACATGAAACTGATCATAGCCTACATTCAGCCCGAGAGACTTAATGCTGTCAAGCAGGCGTTGTTCGCCCGCGAGATATACAAGATGTCCGTAACAAATGCGCTGGGTTGCGGCAAGCAGGGCGGGTACCTGCACTTGTACCGTGGCGCGGTGGAGGAAGTTACGCTCCACAAGAAGATGCGGCTTGCAATCGCGGTGAACGACAACTACATCGACAAGACGATCGACGCCATAGTCGAAGGCGCGCGCACGGGCGAAATCGGCGACGGAAAGATCTTCGTACTTCCGATGGACGAGTGCGTGCGAATAAGAACCGGCGAGCGCGGTCCGTCGGCAATAGGATAGATGAGTTTAGACAGGATTAACAGGATTTACAAGATTCAGAACAATCCTGTCAATCATGTAAATCCTGTCAAAAAGAAAGAACAAAAACATGGAACCTGAAATAACCACTGTAGCAGTCCAGACCAACCTGAACGTAGTCTGGACCTTGATCGCGGGCATCCTCGTCTTCACGATGCAGGCCGGATTCGCCCTCGTCGAGACGGGCTTCACCCGCGCCAAGAACGCCGCGAACATCATGATGAAGAACCTGATGGACTTCGCTGCGGGCTCGCTCGGATTCTACATCCTCGGCGCGGCGCTCATGTTCGGCGCGACGAAGGCGGCGGGATGGTTCGGCTGGGGCGGCCTGGGAATGCCGCAGCTCGCGACGGGCGAAGGCGCATGGGACTGGACGTTCCTCTTCTTCCAGACGATGTTCGCCGCGACCGCCGCGACCATCGTCTCTGGCGCGGTCGCGGAGCGCATCGAGTTCAAGAGCTACCTCATCTACTCGGTGATCGTGTCGGCGATAGTGTATCCGATCAGCGGACACTGGATGTGGGGCTCGCTCGCGGGCGAGGCGTCGCAGGGCTGGATCGAGGCCCTCGGCTTCCACGACTTCGCGGGCTCGACGGTCGTCCATTCCGTCGGCGGATGGATCGCGCTCGCGGGTGCAATTGCGCTAGGCCCGCGCATCGGCAAGTACCGCCACGACGGCAAGGCGACTCCGATTCCCGGCCACTCGCTCGTCCTCGGCACGCTCGGCGTGTTCCTCCTGTGGATCGGCTGGTTCGGTTTCAACCCCGGCAGCTACACGCAGGG
>JAFRJH010000085.1 GCA_017432385.1 Kiritimatiellia bacterium | reverse complement strand
GTACCCGTGAGCGGCTACATCTGGGGCAACCACAACATCGGCGGATTCTCGTCCTGGTGCGAGGGCAACGTCACGATGCTCTCCTGCACGAACCTCGCGAACGTCGGCACCACGTTCACGAAGCTCGGCGGTTTCCACTCCTACTACGGCAACTCGATGACGCTGTTCTGCTCGAACTGCTGCAACAAGGGCACGCTGACGTTCGACAAGGTGCAGCGCGGCAACTCGACGGACGCCACCGCGGCCGTGGGCGGGTTCGTGGGCTACCAGCAGAACCCCGGCAAGACGGTTTTCGTCGACTGCGTGAACGAGGGCGCTATCAACGCGACCTACACGTCCGGCGCCGTGGGCATTGCGACGCTCGGCGGATTCGTCGGGCGCGCCAACACGAGCGGCATCTCGCTCGCGATCACGAACGGCGTCAGCACCGGCGCAATCTCCGCGAACGTGACAAACGCGAGCGAGCAGGCGGAAGTGGGCGGCTTCGTCGGCCGCATGGTGAGCGGCGTGTTGCTTTCGATGCACAACGCGACGGTGGCGGCGGGCACGGCGCTCTCGGCCACGGTGCAGGAGAGCGTCACGCCGTACGTGTGCGCGTTCGTGGGACGCGACCTCAACTCTACGCAGACCGCCGTCCTCACGAGCGGCGTCGCGCCGAGCGAGTACGAGCCCGGCATCGCGTCCGGCATCGCCGGAGGCTACAACAGCACGTCCTCGGCGGACGGACTCACCAAGTACTTCATCACGCTGGACTGGATGGACTGGCACACGGACGCGGACGCTTCCGCAATCTGGGGCACAACGCCTCCGACTGACGATGAGCTGGCGAAGATCATGGCCTGGACGACGGCGAACAACATCGTCGAACCACGCGGCAAGCTCGGTGTTGAATCCTACCTGCTCGGCAGCACGAGCCTGCTGACTGTCGATCCCGTGCTGAAGATCACAGCGTTCGAGCAGGCCGTCACCGGCTGGGCGCTCACGGTGAGCGCATCTGCGGACAAGACGGCGATCCCGCTCTCGGACGCCATCAACGGCACGCTGAAGGTGCGTTACGCCGCCGACCTGACGTCGGGCTCATGGACAGACGCCGCCTACTCGCCCACGTTCGCCAACGGCCAGGCGACTGTCACGGTCACGGCCGAAGACGCCAAGTTCATGAAGGCTGCCATCACGAGGTGACCTAGAGCCGGCTAAACCTGAGAAGCGCTTCGAGGAAAGAGGAGTCGCCGTAGTCGAGGGGCGTGTCGATCTCGCTGCCCGCCGGCTTGTGCCCCACGCCGTGCCTGAGCAGCCAGTCCCCGTTCTCGCCCGGCTTGGCGAAATACGCGTCCGAGCAGAGCGAGAGGAGCTGTTTTACCGCGAACGCGCGGTACTTCCCCCCCTTCTCTCCCGGAAGGAACGTCGAAAGCTCCAGCAGCCCCGAGGCCATGATCGACGCGGCGGAGCTGTCGCGCTCCTCGCCAGGCGCGCCGAAGTCCCAGTACGGAACGCCGTCCTCCGGCATGTTGGGATGGTTGATCGCGAAGTCCGACACCTTCTGCGCGAAGGCGAGGTATGCAGGGTCCTTCGACTCGCGGTACATCATGGCATAGCCGTAGATCGCCCAGCTCTGCCCGCGGCTCCAAGCCGTCTCGCACGAGAGGCCCTGTCCGCGGCGGATCTCCTGCACCGCGCCGCGGAATCCAGGGCGCTGGTCGTAGTTGAGCACGTGGTACGTGCCGCCGTCCGCGCGGAAGTGGTGCGCCATCGTCTTCGTCGCGTGCGAGCGCGCGACATCCGCGAAGCGCCTCTCGCCGCCGGGGATCTTCGCCGCCTCCTCGAGGAGCTCCAGGTTCATCATGTTGTCGGGAATGACCAGGAAGTCCTTCTCGTCGTTTATGTCGCCCCAGCTGCGTATAAGCCCAAGATTCTCGTTGAATCGACTGGAAAGGCTGCCTGCCGTCTCGAGGAGGATCCCGTCGTACTTATCCGTCTTCAGGACGCGCCTCGCGTTTCCATAGGAGCAGTACATCATGAATCCGGTGTCATGGTGGGAGCTGTCGGACTTGTTGGGCTCCAGGATCTCGGTCCATGCAACTGCACGCTCCTTGAAGAACTCGTCGCCCGTGGCCTCGTAGAGGTACCAGAGGGAGCCCGGGTAGTGGCCAGACGTCCACCACTTGATGCTACGCATGTCCGGCTTCCCCTCCTTGGCGTTCCATCCGTGCGGAACCTGCTTCATGCCGTCTTCGCCCTTGTCCACAAGCGGCGTCGCAGCGGCGTCGAGCGCGCGGTAGTGCGCCGCGCTCTTCGCGAAGACATCAGGCAGCATCGCCTTGAGCTTAGCCTCGTCGGACGAAGCGTCCGCAAACGCAATGGCGGACGCCATCGCCGCAAAGATGCATGTCGTCGTTTTCATGTTTTCTTTCCTCCTGTGTTTCCCGCTATCGGTTCCCGTTGGCTCCTGCGAAGGTGAATGACACCTCAGCTTCCTCGACTGACGCGAAATAAACCGACTTGATGCGCGGGGACTTGCGCTCGGGGTTCTCCACCGTCTCCTCCCGCCACGTCCAGTCGCCGCCCTTCGCGGACACCGCGAACGAGAGGCTTTCCGAGCCGCTGTCGGAGATCACCTTCCCGTCGGCAAAGCCGCCGAGCGACACGGCCGGGACCTCGAACGAAGCCGGCGCGGAGAACTTGGCGCGGTCGGTCACCGTGACGGACGCGTTTGCGCGGTCATAGACGAACGTCCTCACGAGCGACACGAGCTTGTCGCACTTGTATGCGCCGGAAAGGTCGATTTCCACCACGTCCCTCCCGTCCGAGAACTCCTCCTTCAGCACCTTGCCCGCGAACCTGCGCCCCGTCCCCTGCAGCACGCCGTCAACACGCGGCACGGGGTGCGCGTAGGAGTTCAGCACCTTCGATTCGTACCGTTGCTGCGAGAACGTGCGCCTGGTGTACACCTCGCCCCCGGGATCGCCCGTAACGATCGCGTCGCCAAGCGCGATGTTGTACGAGCCCACGTCGTTGTGGTTGTGGAACTCGTCGTTGTGTCCGCCCTTGAAGCCGAGCGTTACGCCCTTCGCCCCCGCGGCGGGACGGCATATCCAGACCTGCGCGTCCGGGAAGCGCGAGCGCATGCCGAGCTCCAGCGCAAGGTCCGGCCAGATCGAGGAGCACATCGCAAGGTAGCGCTCGCTCGGGCTCCCCCCGCCGTCGGCGAACCGCGGCGAAGTCTTCGGAGTGAGCTTGTACTCGAACCCGTACTTGGCAACCGTCTTCGACTTCGGGAACATGCCGAAGAGGTCGATCTTCTCCGGCGCGGCGCGGAGCGCGAGGCCCATTTCGAGGAAGTGTCCGTATCCGTAGTTCCAGTAGCCAGCGCCCTCTGAGCAGTATCCGTCGTCCGTGAACCCATTCATGAACGACGGCACGGCCTCGACCGCGGCCTTGACTATCTCGGCGCGCTCCGCGGAGCCCTCGGGATAGTAGGCGAGCGCCGCGCGCACTACGCACGAATGGCACACGGCGTTCCAGTTGTTCCTCGTGCGGAACCACCAGTGGTCGCTCGGCTTCGACTGTCCGCGCGCCGTGGCTAGGTACGGCGCGAAGATGCGGCGCTCCAGCTCGTCCTTCGCCCTCTGCCTTGTCTCAGGCGGAAGCCTCTCGCCCGCTACCGCGAGCGCGTTTGCAAAGGCGAGGCCGAGGCGCGCTGCGCCGAGGTCGATGTGGGGAGTGCCGTGGAAGCTCGCGAGCGAACCGTCGTGCGCGGGGAGGGTCCACGACCTCAGCGCGGAGATCGCCTCGATGAACTCGGCGATCTTCGCGACGTACGTTCCGTCGCGTTTAGCGCTCTCGCGCGCAACGAGCTTCTCAAGCGTCTCGGTAAGCTGCCTGTAAGGACGCTCATAGTGCGTGCGGTTCCCGTTCCTGGTGAACTCGAGGTAGAGCTCGTCCGAGCAGGCGGCCGGCTTTGCCGCGAGGATTGGATCTGCGGCGTTCGCGGGCGCGAAGGCGGCGAGCAGTAGCGCCGCGGCGGCAAGATGCGCAGGTGCTGTCATTGCCGGCCCTCAGCGTGCAAGCCAGCCGCCGTCGACGGGCAGCACTATTCCGTTGATGTAGTCCGAAGCAGGCGAGCAGAGGAACACGCACGCGCCCGCTATGTCGGAAGCCTCGCCCCAGCGTCCCGCCGGGATGCGCTCCAGGATCTGGCGCGAGCGCACGGGATCCGCGCGCAGGGCCGCCGTGTTGTCCGTCGCTATGTACCCAGGTGCGATCGCGTTGACGTTGACGCCCTTAGACGCCCACTCGTTCGCGAGCGCCTTCGCGAGCTGCCCCACGGCTCCCTTCGACGCCGCGTAGCCCGGAACCGTTATCCCGCCCTGGAAGGTGAGGAGCGACGCGGTGAAGACGATCTTGCCGAATCCGCGCGCCACCATGTCCTTCCCGAACTCGCGCGCGAGGATGAACTGGGAGTCGATGTTCACGGACATCACCTTGTCCCACCATTCGTCCGGATGCTCCGCCGCGGGCTTGCGGAGGATCATCCCCGCGTTGTTCACGAGGATGTCTATCTGATGTTCCTTCTTGACGCGCTCGATGAACGCGTACACCGCCTTGCGGTCGGAGAGGTCGCAGTCCTTCGAGCACGTGCGCACCACCTTCGCGCCCGCCTCCTCGAGCGCATCCGCCATCGCCTTGCCGATGCCGCGGTTCGAGCCCGTCACCAGCGCCGTCTTGCCTGAAAGATCGTATGTTATCATCTACTGTTCCTCCTTACAGTTGTATTTTACTATAAGGCCTCGCTTCTGCCCATTGTCAAAACGGAAACTTAACATTGCCATTACGGCAATATCATTTTGCTCACACACCGCGCACGCAGCTTCTCAAATAGGCTCAAGGCGCCGATGGCGCCCTGATTTCGCCGGTCAGGCGAATCGGATGGTCGCTTGTGACGCGATCGACGCCCTTCGCCGCGCAGTCGTCCCACGTCGCCTTGTCCTGGCACATCCAGAGGCATACAGCAAGCCCCGCCGCATGCGCCTTTTCGACCATCTCCTTTGTCGTCCGCACGCGCGGCGAGACGCCGCAGCAGCCGAGCTCCAGCGCCGTAGCGATATGCGCGTCCTCAAGCGGCTTGCCGACGATGTAGCAGAGCGGCGCGTCGTGGTCGACCCTGCGCATCGCGGCGAGCACTTTCGCGCTAAAGCAGGTAAACGCGTACGTTCCCGGCTTCATGAGCCCCTTCGCCGTCTCGTCCAGTTTGCGGCAGTAGTCTTCGAGGACGCCTTCCGTGTAGAACGAGTCAGGACGCGCCTTCATCTCGATTTCAACGAACACGTCATTCCGTCCGCTCATCGCCGCAAGCACCTCGGAAAGCGTCGGAACCTGCTCGGACGACTTTTTGAGGCGGAGCTTGCGGATGTCGGCGAAGTCCATAGTCTCCACCACGCCGCGGCCGTCTGTTGTGCGAGCCACGTCCGCGTCGTGCATCACGACGAGGACATGGTCGCGCGTGAAGCGGACGTCCAGCTCAAAGCCCTTAACCCCCTGCGCAAGGCACTTCTCGAATCCGCCGAGCGCGTTGTCGTCGTACTCGAACCGGCCTCCGCGGTGGGCCTGGACGAGCGGACCGCCGCACGTCTTCATTCTGGCGTTCGCCGGATGCCTGCCCGAAGTCGCGCACCCGGCGACCGCAAGGCCAACGGCCGCCAACATAATCAATCCCGTTCTCCTTGTCATGTTCAATTCCTCCTTGTTTACATTTTCTTGTTGCCCGGGACGCGGGTCAACCGCGGCTTGCCGTTGGCGTTACCTTCCACCTCCGGCCCTTCATCGGCCCGCGCGTACAGACTAGTTCGCAGGTCATGCAATCCTCCGCTACGCTCTCAACACCTGCTGCAACACACTCACGCCTGCAACACTTGTATTATACCATAAACCAGCAAATAGCAGAACACAGCCTTGACTTCGCCTCCGTCACGTGTTCCACGCGGGCGAAGCCGGAGTTCGCGCGGCAACTGTCGCGCCTTCCCGTGAGGACAATTCGGTTGTTTCTGAACTTGAGCCCCGTGCCGAAGCGCAGGGCCGCGAAATAGCCAAGCGAGTCGACGAACTCGCAGCCTTCCACAACGACGTCGGAGATGAAGCGGCGGTTCAGGCGCTCCGGCTTCACTTG
>JAFRJH010000084.1 GCA_017432385.1 Kiritimatiellia bacterium | reverse complement strand
GGTGTTGTCAAAAATAGTATATCAAATGCCAAGCGGGTCGTCAACACCCAGGCGGCAACCGAGTTGAAAGGCGGTACAAGATGGGATTGAGGATTGTAAACGGGCGGGACGGCAAGCCACGCGGTACGTGGTACGGCCGCATATCCGTAAAAGGGTCGATACGGGAAACCAACCTGAATGTTCCAATAGCGGGGACGATCCCGATGGACGAAGCCGGGAACGTGCTTTTGTCGAAAACCGGGGATGAGGCGTTTGAACGTTCGCGCACGGCGGCGCAGAAAGCGTTTGACGCCTGGCGCAAGGCAGCGAAGACCGACCTCGCAGAACTCGAACGTAAGGCGTACAAAGCCCGTACCGGCGTATCGCTTGACGCAATGCCCCTTTCGCGCCTCGCCGCCGCGTGGCGCGGGATTACGCGCACCTACACGCCGACCGAACACAAGCTGAAACTGTACGACGCGACGTTCGCCCGCTTTAGAACGTTCGCGCACAAGTTCTGCACCGAATGGAACACGGCGCACCCAAACAAGAAAACCACCCGGTGCGACACGATCAACGATGTCACGCCCGAAATGGCGAAGGCGTGGTTTGATGAAATCTGCGCGGAATACGCATGGGAAACGGTGAAGAACCAGATGTCCCTTTTGTCTGGCGCTTTTTCAAGGTTCAGCACAAACGGCAGACCAAATCCGTTCAAGGGCATCATCAAGCGCAACCGCGAGAACGCGACCCGCCGCGTGAAACGCCAGCCGCTGACGCCCGAGCAGATCACCAGAGTGTTCAAGGCGTCGCGGAACGACGACTTCTTCCACCCGCTCATTGTCACCGCCGCTTGCACAGGAATGCGCATCGGCGACGTATGCAACTTGAAATGGGCGGACATCGACCTGCGCGGCGGATTCATCGACTGCGTGACGGCAAAGGCGGGCGAGCGAGTCGTCATCCCCATCTTCGCGCCGCTGCGCAAGGTGCTGGAAGAACGCGCCGCTATACCGGGCGACGGCACGGAACCTTCGCCATTCGTCTTTCCCGATGCCGCAAGGCGATACAACTACAAGACCGAGAAAGGCGTATACTCGCTGCAGGGGTACATCTTCAACGGCGTGAAGCCCTTTATAGGCATGGCGATTGACGACGGCGTGACGGATGCCACGCCCGTCGCGAAGATCGAAGACAAGTCCGACCCGACCGACCTCGAGGCGATGATTGCAGCGATCAACGCCGCGCCCTTCACGGTGGCCAAGACGGAACGCATTGTCGCAACCTATAAGCTTTTCGCGGACGGCAAGTCGTATTCGGAGATCGCCGCCGAACTCAAGACAAGCAAGGGGCAAGTTTCGGCGGACTTGCATGAAATCGAACTCGCGACCGGCATCCGCATTCGCCCTGGGCGGACGCAAAACCGATTCACTCGCGGCGGCAAGACCATTGAAGAGTTAGTCAGGGCAACTCGACGCGAGCGGAAAAACGCCGAGGGCGCTCGGGTCGGCAAACGCTCGGCGTGCGTGTACGGGTGGCATTCGTTCCGCACGGCGTTTGTCGTAATGGCAGTCGACGCAGGTGTGCCCGTGGCGAAGATACAGCAAATCGTTGGACACGCCGACACCAAGATGACCTTGGACTACTACCGCCCGACAAAGGCGCACGAGGCGGAACGCGTGCGCGCGCAGATGTCAGGCACCGTGCTGGAACCACAGGCCACCGCCCCGGCACCCGTCGCGCAGTCAATCGACGCACTCATCGAGGGCATGAGCAAAGCGCAAAAGCGTGCGTTCATGAATAAGCTGATTGCGAGCATGTAAAACCACGGGATGTGATATAATACACGGCGTTGCGACATGAAAGGCGCAAGTACGATTCTACGGACAATTTGCCACGCCTGCGGCGGCGGATCAATCCCCGCCCCTTTCATCCGCAGGCGTGGCTTTTCTTGCAGGAGTTGAACAATGGACGAAAGCAGTGAAAATTTGCCAGCAGAGGCCATTGTCTCAAACACGGCCCTTTCCGCCCCGCAGCAGGTCATCTTAATCCGGGATTGGTACAAAAGGTATTTCACGCAGGTGTTTAGGACTTACCCCCGCGAGACGGTTGGCAAGAGAATCTCGCCGGCCGACCATAATATGGACATAGCGTTGAGCGTTCTTCCGGCAGGAGCCCGCGAACTGCCGCCCAGCGAACGCGACCTTCTGTTCGTGCCGCTTGAAATCCTCCTGCGCGCCATCGCCGACGCCTGGGAGGATGCGTCCGCTCCAGCGCTTTCGGCACTCCACCATTGGGGAGAAGTCAAGCGATTCTATGTCAACAAGTACAAGGACGGGCGTGAACCAATGTCACCCGAAGCGGCGCGGGCAGAGATAGCAAGAGTGGATCGCCACCTTGACGAAACGAGAGAAGACCTGAACAGGCTATCCACCCAACTGCTCAACGCAAACCAAGACGACCTCAAGCAAACATTGGCGGCAATTGCACTCGCCGCCCAAACAGCCGCAGACCAAGCGCGACTCGCCGCAGATGGAACCACCCGCATCGCGAAGAACACCCGTGACATTCCTTCTATGAAATCCGGCATAGATGGATTGCACGAAATTCTCAAGGGCAGCGCCCCGAAGCAAAAGCCAATGAGCGCCAAAGCTCGGGCGGGGATTCTAAAGCTTTACGACGACTTCATGAACGGCAAGCTCGACAACCTTATCCCCGATAGAACGGGGCGGCACACGCAACAGGGCTTCCTTGACTGGTGCGGGGAAATGAAAGCATACAAAACGACCGACGGAACAATCGTGACCGTGAACGAATGTCTGCCAGGCGGTCTACAGCAACTGCATAGCTTGATCCATACGAGAGACCAGTCAAAGCACGCCTCAAAATAGCGAGCCATTCTGCGACGCCTTGCAATGAAACCCCGTCACCTCCGTGGCGGGGTTTTGCATTGCCACCAACATTGCCCGAGACCGCCCTGTCCGCCGCCATGCGACGCATGACCGAAAAAGTCAGAAACAAATCATTGACGCAGCTATGATTTTAGCTTGAATTCGGCTGAGATCAGTTCCTTCGTCCTACGGCAAGGTGGATGTTCAGCACGAATCCAAGACGGAGTGCCCGCCAAACCAGACAATACCGAAGGGCAATACATGAACGGAGAACAATTCATGAGAGCAGTCTTAAACGCACCGCCAGGAACGCGGGCGAAGATAGAGATGCTTTTGAACGGCGACGACACCGTGGCGCCGCCGCCAATTGCCGACGCGCGGACATGCAGTCAATCGGAAGCGGCGAGACGCCTTGGCGTATCGCGGTCGACGGCGATTGCGTGGATGCGCTCCGGACAATTGCGCTCAATCAACGTAGGCGGCGTCCCGCGAGTGCTGCTCGCATCAATCGACGAAATCGCGCGCGGGCAGGTCTCCGCGACGGACAATCCCCTGCTCGCAAAGAGGATCCTTGCGAGATCGGCGCAACGGGCAGACGCCGGACGCAGGGGCGCGGCCGCTCGCGAGCGCAAGCGCGCCAAAGAGATCGCGGCATGACAAACGGCACGAGCAAACAGGGAACACTGTAAGAAGAATCCGCATGGATAGCATGGAAGATCTACTTGAAGCCGAAGTCGCCGACGCCACCATCGGGGACCGAGTGTCCTCGGGCGTATGCAAGGACGCGGCCAACTGGCTGGACGAAGAGGACGAACAGGACAACCCGCTTGTCGAGAACTTCATCGAAATGGGCGAGGTGTTCGCAATGGTAGGCCAGGCGAAGGCAGGCAAGAGTCTGCTTGCCCTGCAACTGGCGGTATGCATAGCGACGGGGATTCGGTTCTGCGGGATGTCCTGCACACGACACCGTGTCTACGTTGCAAACCTCGAGGTGTCCGCGAAACAATACAAGAAGCGGCTACGGCGGATATGCAATGCGCTTGGAATACCGAACGAGGGATTGCGCGGCTGGCTGCTCATCGACAACATGAAAGGCGAAAGCGCCTCCTTCGACACGGCGCTCGCCATGTGCAAGACCCACAACTGCGAAGTGGCAATAATTGATCCCTTCTATCAAATCGCCCGCATCGTAGAAACAGACGAGCAGCAGTGCCTCGATGCGGTCGAGGAGATGAAGCGCTTTACACAGGCAAAGATAACCCTGGGCATGGTATTCCACTCTCCCAAGGGCTTTTCCGGCGACCGCCAGCTGATAGACATGATATCGGGATCTTCCATTCTCGCGCGATTCCCCGAAAGCGTGATCGGGCTGCTGAACCATTCGACAATAAAGACGGCGCGAGTCGTGGACGCGGTCCTTAGGAACTACCCGCCGCCAGAGCCCTTCTCCGTCTCGACCGAGAGAGGGCTGCTTGAACTCGATTCAACCATCCTGCCGGAAGTGGCAACGTCTCGCAACGCATGGCGGCGCGCGGAACAAGCCGAGAGGCAGAGAGACTTGTCGCCGTTCATCATGGACGTCCTGAAAGCGGCGGCAAACGGTGCAGCGTCCAAAGCCGAACCTTACAGGGGCATGCCGGTGGGTGTGCTGGCAGACAAGGCGCGCAAGGCATATATTGAAGCGACAGGAAAGGCGCTGGGCGAAAAGAGGATGCCTACCGAGATAAAGACCCTCTCCAGCGACGGCAAGATAGTCGTGACGGACCGCATCGGAAAGGATGGCGTGAAACTGGCAGGAACGCCAGAGGTCATGAAGTGGTGGACGGAGCGGAAGGAAGACGACAAATGACGGCGGCTGCGGGCTCGTCCCGGACGGCGGTTAGGTCTGGTTCCGCACCCCTTATAGTAGGGGGTGCGAAACCAGACCTGAATCATTCGCCGTCCATTAGGCTGCGCGGTTTGGTCTGGCAGGCAAATTGCCGAACCGCCGAACCAAAGCAAAGGCAAGACGAAAGGGAAAGCATATGACAAATGTCGAACGGCGGTTCGAGGATGCCCTCGCAGCGTTCTCCCTGTCTGGCAATCGATGGGAAGGAGTCAAAGGCCTGACTTATTGGGGAGCGGCGCTGGGAATGTCCGCCGACGATGTCATTGCCGCAGCCCACGGAGTAGGAGTCCATTCAAGGGATGCAGACATTCGCCGCAGCATGGTGTCCGCCGCCGAGAAAGTCGCGGCAAACGCGGCACGATTCAGCAATCGCACATGGTGCGCCTCGTACCACAATGAAGCCCCGCGCAGATCGCCCAAGCCGAAGGTTGCTGGCCGAGTCAGGGAACTCATTGAAGCAGGGCAGGATGTTGAAACAGAGGACGCACTTCGTGCGATGTCCCCTGTGGACATAGGCGCCGATGACAATCCAATGTCCTCAAAGGCCGTGTGCGAAATCCAGCTTGCCAGGCTGTTCGCCCCTGCCGACATGGTGCGAATCCGCCGATCAAAGGACGACAACACACGAAGCCGTCCCGGTGCAAACCTAAAGACATTAGGCGACTGGCTTTCGGGCGACATCCACCCTGCGGCATTCGGGGAGATCGTCCGCGTCAATCCGCTGACGGGCAAAGAGGGCCTGACGCGAGACGGGCGAGCTTCTTTCGACGCGCAATCGTGCATAGCCGCCTACCGGCATGTCGTAATGGAGTTCGACCTAATGCCCTGGGAACAGCAAATACGTTTTTGGGCTGGCTTCATCCGCAGATCTCCAATGTCTGAACGGCTGATATGCCTTGTCGACTCGGGCGGGAAGTCGATACACGGCGTACTTCGGGTAGACGCCCCCACCGAAGGGAAGTGGATGGAATACAAGGCAGAGCTACTTTCCCTGTATGCCGCAGATCCAGACAGCAACTACCGCATAGATGGGCAGGCCATGATGCCCCTCACAGGATGCCGCCTTGCTGGAGCGACCCGAAATGACACCGGGAGGACGCAGAAACTCCTCTGGGCATGTGCCTCGCCGCGCGAAGGCCACGGTTCCTCCCTGGGCCTTTCAAAGAGCAGGGCGCGGGAAGGAGTAGGGCCCAGAAAGACACTTTCTTTCCGACGGCAAAAATTTTTATCTGCTGAAAAGATAAAATAACTGCCCAATATTGTTAGTTACCTCGCGCGCCGCACGAGCGATTTCGCACGCAGCATGCAGTCTGCCTGCGGCCACCGATCAACCCCACGCCAAGAATGTTCTACCTGCAAACGAGACGGGAGACAAGCGCCATAAACGCAAAGATGGCGACGGACGCGAGGAAAGTCATAAGAACGCCTTTGCCGACATCGCGCCCGTCGGCGCGGACAAGCGCCCTGAACTTCGCGACCGTATCGGGATTTTCCGGGTGTGTTAGGAACGTCGCCGCGAGCCAGGCTGCGGACGTAACGGCTATAGTGAAAAGGAGCTTCTGCCAGAAGAGGAGCGGTGTCTCCGAGATATGCGGCCAGACGAGCTGGAAAAACACGGCGCAGAGGAACGAGACGGCCATCGCGACTATCTCCGTCCAAGCGTTTATGCGCATCCAGAACCATCTGAGAAGAAAAACGAGTCCCGTGCCTGCACCGACCTGCACCATCAGGTCGAATCCCGCCTTGGCGCTTTCGAGGAGCGGCGCGAGGACGCATCCTAAGACCATTAGAACCGCAGACGCGGCACGGGCGACAAGGATCATCTCGCGGTCCGACGCCTCCTTCCGGACAAAGCGCTTCCAGATGTCGTTCGTGACGTAGTTCGCTCCCATCGACAGCTGCGCGGCGACCGTCGAGAAGAGCGCGCCCATAAGCGACGCCGCGACAAGCCCCACCCAGCCGTTGGGGACGACCTTTATCATCGCGGGATATGCCATGTCGTCGCCTACGAGAGCCGGATCGACTCCCGGAAACGCGGCGCGTATCGAGTCAAGGTCGGGGAATATCAAGATTGACGCAAACGCCGCTATGTACCACGGCCACGGACGAAGCGCATAGTTCAGCACGTTGAAGACCAGAGTCCCGCCCAGAGCGTGGCCCTGCGACTTGGCGGTCAGCATCCGCTGCACGATGTACCCCCCACCGCCCGGCTCAGACCCGGAGTACCACACGTTCCACCACTGCACCGCGACAGGAATCACGAAAACGGCGACAAGCGCGTCGGTCTTGGAGAAGTCGGGCAGGAACGACAGCTTCGACGCAACGGCTGGATTCTCCATCAGCGAGGACCAGCCACCGACCGCCGGATGGTTCACGCCGTAGAACATGACAGCAAACGCACCGGCCATCACAACAGCGAAAAGGAAGAAGTCGGTGTAGATGGTCCCGCGGATTCCGCTGAGGCACGAATAGGCTAGCGACGCGACAGCCGTAACTACAAGCACCGTAGAAGCAGACACCCCGAACATGACGACGCCTATCTTCACCGCGCCAAGAAGCACCGTCGCCATGACGACAAGATTGTAGATGACGCCGAGATAAAGCGCCCTGAAGCCCCGAAGGAAGGCGGCGGGCTTGCCGGAGTAGCGCAACTCGTAGAACGCGATGTCCGTCGTCGCGCCGGAACGCACCCACAATCTCGAATACACGAAAACCGTCAGCATTCCCGTGGTGAGGAACGCCCACCAGACCCAGTTCCCTGAAAGCCCGTCGCGGCGTATTATCTCAGTGAAGAGGTTGGCGGAGTTGGTCGATGTCGTTGCGGCGACCATCGAGACGCCGATCAGCCACCACGGCATCGAACCTGCGGACTTGAAGTATTCCGCGCTGTCGCCCGACTTCGACTTAAGCGCGGCAATCGCGGGAATGGCCAGCAACGCCACGAAGAACGCGGCGATGACGAGCACATCAAGCCAGTTGAAGTTCATGTCCGTCCTCCTTTGCCTTGTCTATGCAAGCTTGCGGCATTCGAGTTGAGCCGGCGCCCATCCAGCCTCCGTTAATGTCCATCATCCCGCCGTTGATGACGATGCCGCCGCTCACTCCCGGATTGACGGCGCGTATCCTTCCGCCCCATCCACGGCATTCCGTAATGGAGCTGTCGCCGAGCCACGGCAGCTGGTTTTCGCGCTTCGCATCCGGCACGAGGTACGGGCCCTCGATCATAGGCGCTGGTGCGACATACCACTTGTCAGACCCCGCAACCTTTATTCCATACTCGACGCCGTTGCCGCCCGCAGCGGTCAGGAATCCGCGCGCCCCCTTTCTCTCCAGTCCGAGCAGGAGCGCACGGCTCGCGGCCTGGCCGAAGTTGTGTGTGAAACGGCTCGTCATCGCGAAATATTCGAGAAGATCAGCGGCGTTCCCGCACTTGATCGCATACGGAATTATCGCGCGAGTGAAAAGCGCGTCAATCGCCTTCTGGCAGGAGTGCAGCTCGTCGCCCATCCGTCGCGCCTCCGAGAAGAGGTCTTTCATCGGAAAGCCGCCCGCGTCTTTCAGTACGGACATGAGTTCAGCAAAGAGCGTATCGCGCATCCATGCGAGATTCGCCGCGATCTCGGCGGAATAGACGCCCCAACCGCAGAATCCGCCGCCGAAGCGTCCCTCTGCGGGGAAAAGCCCCGCGCGCGAGCCGTAGTCGCGGTCTTCAACGATGAGAAGCGGAACCGACTTCGTGATGATTCCATAGCCAGAACCGTCCGTCGCATAGTCGCACGCCGACTCGCACTTCACCTCGCCCCGCCCGAGAAGCATCGTCGCCTCGTCCTCTGTCTTCGCCCAGCCCTCGAAAAGGCACGCGTTCACCATGCTGCGTTTGTGTCCGGCACACATGCAGCCGAACTCAATCGGCGGACCCGCGTGGAGAATCGTCTTGTCGTCCAGTCCGAGGAACTCGCCCGCAGGCAGGACATCGACCCAATACGGATTTCCCGCCTCTCTCAGTTCTTCAACTGTCATTCGACCTCCTTCAAATGCTCCGACACCGTGTGCATCGCGAGAAAGAGCCGTTCCGGCATGCCGCAGCCCTCTTCGCAGATTAGACGGCGGGCGAGCGAGACAGGCTCCTTCTCCGCAGAGACACCCTCCCGAAGATACGCCGCTATGCGCTCTCCGTAAAGTTTCACGCGGTCCTCGCTGTATCTGATGGCGGATGCGACCGCCTCGCGTCCGCGCACAACAGCTCCGATCCCGTCGTAGTCGTGTCCACAGACGATGTTTTCTATTTTCTCTTTCGACAGCTTGGCGAGCGTATCGCGATATGCCGCGAGGTCGCGGTAGAAAGCGATTCCCTGGCATACCGTCCCGTTCGCCTGAAGCGAGTCGCCGGTGAAGGCCGTTCCTGTCATGTCGTCTATCCACACGAGACAGTCGTCGTCGTGTCCGGGTGCGGATATGGCGCGGAACCGTCCTTCGAGAAGCTCGTTCTCTTCAAGCAGTCTGTCGGGCTCAACACCCTTCAGATACGACTGCGGCGGCGGAGAGTTTTCCGGGAAGCGCGTGCGCACACGGATCGCCACCTTCACGGGATCGCGCAGCGCATCGGCGGCGGAGGCGAGCGTCGCGACCTTGATTCCGTATTTCTCGTGAAGAGCGTTGTGTCCGCCGATGTGGTCTCCGTGGACGTGAGTGCAGAGAAGCCAGTCGATGTCCGAAGGTTTCATCCCGAGTTCGTCGAGCGCGGGAATCAGATACCGCTCCGGTTTGAGATGTGAAGAGTCGACAAGGAAGTTCATTTTCCCGCGCACAAGGATTATCCCCGTCCACACGGGGCCGAACGGGACTTTCAGGAGATATGTTCCGGGCAGCACTTCTTCAAACAACGGATGCTTTCTGAACACGCTGCGCGTCTTCAGGTCAAGATAGTCGGTGTTCTCCTTCGAGGTGTCGGAGTTTTCGACGACAAGCACATGTGCATCCGGCGAAACGAAGATGTTGTGCCACGCGCCCGCTCGGACATTGTATATCTTCATCGGTTCCATCCTGACGCGTTCGGCATTCTCGCCTACGATAAGCGTCGCGGAACCGGAGAGCAGGACAAACGTCTCATCGGTGAGATTGTGCCGCTCAAGGTCTACGATGTTCCTCTCGTCGAATCTCGCCGCGCAGTTCAGCGCTGCAACGGTCCACCGCGCGCCCCTGACGACGCGGGCGTAGTCCTCTCCGGTGTATTCAAGAATATCAAGACCTTTCATTTTCCTCCCTCGGCAAAACTCGCCGCCTCTTCACCTGCTATTCTGCCAAAAACAAGCGTCTCGGTGCCGGCGTTTCCGCCGATGCGGTTAAAGCCGTGGATGCCGCCCGTCACCTCGCCCGCCGCGAAGAGGCCGGGAATCGGCGTTCCGTCGGTGCGGAGAACACGGCAATGCGTATCGATCACGAGTCCGCCAAGTGATGTATGCGGCGCGGGCGCGACGAGCATGGACTCCCGATGGATGTCGACGCCCGCCGCCTCGTAGCGCTTCACGGTGTCGATGTACGTCGTATCGAGAATCCCGCGCGGCACTTGCGTCGCGTCGAACCACACGCCGCCATCGGACCCTCTACCCGCCTCTATCTCGGCGAAGATGGCGCGAGATATTTCATCCTTGTTCGCGTGCTTGTCTGAAAGAAACTCCTCGCCTTTTGCGTTCCTGAACGTCGCGCCATCGAAGAGCATTGTCGTGATGACGGGTATGCAGCGCACTCTCTTCGGCGCGAGGGCTACCGTCGGCTCGTACTGGACCTGGTCCATGTCGCGCGTCGCCGCGCCGAGCTTGACGGCCATGTCGATTCCGTCGCCGCGCAGCTCAGGCGGGTTGTCGGAGAAATCGTACTTCCCGCACCAGCCGCCCGTCGCGATCACGACCGTCCGTGCTTCGCATGGAGAGTCGTGATCGCCAAGTCGAAAGCTGAAGGTTGAAGGTTTAGAGTTGAAGGACAGCGCCGTCACTCTACCTTTTACCATCTCAATTTTTCCGGAGAGGTCGCGCTTGATCTTCGCGAGCGCATACGCGCCGATCCTGTGGTCGACAGAGACGCATCGCGGGACGCTACAGCCGAGCGGCTGGAGCAGCTTGTACGACCCGTCTAGGTTGCGGTCGAACGGAAACTCGTCCGCAAGCTTCACCGACTCGCGGCACAGCGTTTCGACAAGCGCGCGGTCGCATCCGCCGCGTCCGCTCCTGAGCGTGTCATCAATGAACCGCTCCACGGAGTCGTCTTCGCGTACTGGAACATTGATAGCATGGATGTCGGGGGAGTTTCCGGGACCGTTCGCGACGAGCGCGACGGATGCGCCGCGCTTTACGGCCGCCTCCGCAGCCCGCCATCCGGCAAGCCCGCCTCCGATGACCAGGACGTCAATCACTCCCAAATGCCTCCGTGGGCCATTGACCCGACGTTCTTGACGAAGAGATTGAGGAAGCGCGGATACTTCGTCTCGTCGAACGTCCACGAGAACGCCGCCTTGCGCTTCGCCATTTCATCGTCGTCGATCTTGAGGTCGATCCTGCGGTTCGGGATGTCGATCTCTATCGTGTCGCCCTCTTTGACGAGTCCAAGCGGACCGCAGAGCGCGGCTTCAGGCGAGACATAGCCGACCGAAAGTCCGGACGTGCCGCCGGAGAAGCGTCCATCCGTTATGACCGCGCAGGAACTGTAGAGTTCGGGACGCCCCTTCAGTTCCTCCTGGAACATGAACGCCGTTGTGCCAAAGCGCGCCTTGAGCCCGAGGAACCGGAGTACGCATGCGTCGCCGGGCTTTATCTTTCCGGCACGCAGCGCACCGAGACCTTCGTCAAGCGAATCGAAGACACGTGCGGGGCCGCTGAATCCGTTCATGCGCGCATCCGGAACCGCGGCGATCTTGATAATCGCCCCTTCCGGCGCGAGCGAGCCGTAGAGGACTCCGATTCCCGGCTTCTTCATGACGGGTCTCTCAAGCGTGTGGATGCAGTCGCGGTTGTACACCTTCGCGCCCTTCACGTTCTCGGCCATCGTCTTGCCGGTCACGGTAAGCGCGTCGCCGTCGATCTTCGGAAGAAGTTCCTTCATGACGGCCGGAAGTCCTCCGGCGAGATCGAGGTCGTGCAGGTTGTACGGACCGGACGGCGCAAGGTGCGAGAGGAGCGGAATGTCGTTCGACGCCTCGTCGAAGTACTTCCACCACGGCTCGTCGTATCCCGCCTCGTGCGCGATAGCCGGGATGTGGAGGATGAGATTCGAGGACGCGGCAACGGCCATGTCCATCTTGATCGCGTTCCGTATGGCGGCAGGCGTGATGATCTTGCGGGCCGTAATGCCCTTCTTCAGAAGGTCCATGACGCGCTCGCCTGCGCGGTAGGCGATGAGCGCGAGTTCGCTCGAGACGGCGCTCACCGTGGAGTTGTACGGAAGCGACATGCCGAGCGCCTCGGCTACCATGCACATCGAGTTCGCGGTCGTCATCGAAGTGCAGCCGCCGCACGTGCCCCATGAATGCTCTATGAGGCCGTTGTATTCGTCGGGGTCGATCTTGCCGTCCTGCATCGTGCCGACCTTGTCCTGCGCGTGGATGTGCAGGACCTCCTTGCCGCGAAACGTCCCGAGCGGCATGTATCCGCCTGTGACAAGCACCGTCGGAATGTCAAGTCGCGCCGCAGCCATCAGGTGCCCAGGCACGATAGAGTCGCACGTCGAAAGCATCACCATGCCGTCGAAGAAGTTCCCGTCTACTGTGATCTCGACCTGGTCTGCAATGGAGTTGCGTGACGGAATCTCGATGTACTTCGGGTCCTTCAGCACCATGCCGTCGCAGATGGCGGTAGTCATCACCTCGACCGGATAGCCGCCGGCGTCGCGGACACCCTGCTTGACGCGCTCGGCGAGTCCCTTAAGGTGCACATGGCCCGGATTGTACTCGTTCCACGAGTTGACGACGCCGATGAGGGGTCTCCCCTGCTCTTCGGGCGATATGCCCATGCCGCAGAGAAGTCCACGGCGGCATTCGCTCGCCTCTCCGAACTCCCACTTGCTGCGCAGATTCATTGGAGTTTCTCCATGGTGAAATTCATAGACTCTATCGAACCATCGCAGGACTGCCCGCCATCGACGCAGATGACCTGCCCGACGATGAAACGCGTTTTCTCTATGTCGGCAAGAAACTGTATCGTCGGCACAATCTCCTCCACCTTTCCGCCGCGCCCGACAGGAATCTTATGATTGAATCCCATGACGTCGCTTTCGGAGTAGCGAGAGACAAGCTTAGTGTAGATCAGCCCTGGTGCGACGCAGTTGACGCGGATTCCGTATTTCGCGACTTCCACGCCGAGCGCCTTAGTAAACATGTTGAGGCCCGCCTTGGCCGCAGAATAAGGCAGCATGCGGCGATGAACCCACGTGACCTGTCCGTGTACGGACGACACGTTTACGATGCGTCCTTCAGTCTTCTTTTCCACCATGTCCGCGACAGCATAGCGCGACAGGTACGCAGCGGAATTGAGGTTCAGTGCCATCTGGCTGTCCCAGTAGTCCATCGGCATGTCCTTGAATTCGCCCTTCGGCCCGCCGGGTATCTTGAGCGCACCGCCCGCATTGTTGACGAGCACGTCGATCTTCCCGAACGTCGCGATGAAATCCTCCATCGTCCCTTTGCAAAAGTCGTGCGATCCGACGTCGCCGAGATAGACCTTGGTCTTCACTCCGAATTTTTCGCACTCCTTCGCGACCGCCTCCGCACCAGCAGCGTCCTTGTTGCCGCAGATGCCGACGTTAGCGCCTTCGTCGCGTGCAAACGCTATAGCGCATCCCGCGCCGATTCCGTGCGACGAACCTGTTATCAGTATGTTTCTTGCCATGACTTTCTCCTTAAACAACTTGTCCCTACACCTTATGCATCTTACACTTTGAACTTTAAACTTTTAACTTTAAACTTCAAACTACCTCTGCACCCTTCCGGATGCATTGCCCGCCGCGAGCGCCTCGACTTCCTTGACGGTCACGAGGTTGAAGTCGTGCTCGATGGAATGCTTCAGGCAGCTTGCCGCGACCGCGAAATCGATGGCCGCCTGACCCTTCTTGCCAACGGCAAGCGCATAGATGAGACCGCCACCGAAGGAGTCGCCGCCGCCAACGCGGTCAACGATATGGACCATGTACTCAGTCGAGAAGAACGCCTTTTTCGACCTCGCGTCGTAGAGCATCCCCGCCCACTTGTTGTCGAAGGCCGAATGCGATGTGCGTAGTGTAATCGCGACCTTCTTCACTCCGAAACGCTTCGCAAGCTGCTCCGCCACAGATACGTAGCCCTGCTTGTCGAGCTTGCCGGAATCGACGTCGGTGCCGGACGCCTTGATGCCGAACACATCCGCCGCGTCCGCCTCGTTCGCTATGAGGACATCGACGTACGGGACGAGCTTCGCCATTACGCGTCCCGCCTCCTCGCGGCTCCAGAGCTTGCCCCGGTAGTTGAGGTCGCACGAGACGGTGATCTTCTTTTGCTTGCAGGCCTTGAGCGCGTCAAGGCAGATCGCAGGAAGTTCCCCGCCAAGGGCGGGCGTGATGCCGGTGAAGTGGAACCACTTCGCGCCCTTCAGGATCTTCTGCCAGTCGAAGTCGCCGCGCTTCGCAAGCGCGATGGAGGAGCCCGCGCGGTCATAGACAACCTTGGACGGACGCTGCGACGCGCCCTTCTCGACGAAGTAGAGTCCGAGGCGAGGTCCGCCCCAGACGATGTCCGCCGTATCCACGCCGAAGTGCCGTACCGCGTTCCGCGCCGCCTCGCCGAGCGGGTTCTCGGGAAGCTTTGTCACGAACGAGGCGTCAAGCCCGTAGTTGGCAAGAGACACGGCAACATTCGCCTCCCCGCCCGCGTAGCTCGCTTCGAACTTCTCCGCCTGCACAAACCTGAGATACCCCTCGGGGTTCAGGCGCATCATGATCTCGCCGAATGTCACTATCTTCATTCTGAAATACTCCTTTCGTTAATGTGAAATTGTGGAATTGTGGAAATGGTAAAACATTGGGTATTTGCATACTTTCAGATTTGCATACTTTCAGACTTTCACATTCTCAACCAGTCGTCTGGCGACATCTTCGATCTTTCCCCATTCTCCGGCGGCAATCCACTCCTTGTTTGTGAGATTTCCGCCGACTCCAGCGCCGACGCAGCCAGCCCTCATGAAATCAGCAATGTTGTCCGGGCCGATGCCGCCGACCGCGAGGAACGGAATGTGCGAAAGCGGAGCGCGGAGCGCCTTGACGTATCCCGGTCCAAGCGCCCCTGCGGGGAATATCTTCACAAAGCTCGCGCCAGCATCGTATGCGTCGACGGCCTCCGAGGGCGACATCGCACCTGGCATCGCCACGAGTCCGCGCCGCACACACTCGCGAATCAGTCCGGCGTCGACGTTCGGAGTGATCATGTACTCTCCGCCGGCCTCTTCGCACATCGCCAGCTGTTCACCTGTGAGAACCGTTCCTGCGCCAACGCGCATATCGCCACCGAAACGCCCCCGGATCGCGCGGATCGCGGTAGCGGTGTCCTTCCATGTGTCGGGCGACTTCTGGTTGAAGGTCACCTCGACAAGTCGTATGCCGCCTTTGGCATACGCTTCCGCGAGCCGCAGACAGACATCAGGAGCAAATCCACGTATAATGGCAATAATGCGTCCCTGTCGGACAGACGACTCAATCTCTGCTACCATTCTCATGTTGCGTATTATACTACCTCGCTACACTTCACATAAATACCCAACCGCAAAATAAAACATAACCACAACGAAATATGATACACTATTAGACATGAAAACGGTAATTGTATTCAGAACTGGCACTCTCGGCGTGTGGAGAGAGAAATATAACGGCATCGCCACGTATGCAAGGGCCGTGGAATGGCAGCTCAAGCCGGTGGATGCCCGCAATACGCGCCCGGAATTCAAACCGCTTTTCGAATACTGGAAACCAGACGGCGTAATTATTGACGCATCGGGGAACCCACGCATGTTCGACAATGCGAAATTCGGCAAGATCCCCGTAGTCCTGATGAACCCCGAGACATCGATCAGAGGCCATCAACACCCATCAGTCTTGAGCGACTCCGAGGAAATCGCAAGGCTGGCCGCCTCGGAACTGCTTGAACTCAATCCATCGTCGCTGGTGTTCATCGAATGGTTCGACTCGTCTATCGCCTGGTCAATGGCACGCCGGAAGGCCATGGAGAACATCGCGCGCATGCATGGGCTTCAACTGACAATCATATCGCCGGCGCGCGTGGACGCGGAAAATCCCGCACGCCTCGAAAAGCGCATTGAAGACGCGCTGGCGCACCTGCCGCGTCCGTGCGGAATCTTCGCCGTCACAGACATGATAGGCGCGGCGGCCGTATCTGCGGCGTCAAGGCTCAGCATGCGCATCCCGGACGACATCGCCGTCGTATCGGTAGATGACGATCCGGAAATCTGCGAAAACTGCGTCCCTTCGCTTTCGAGCGTCCGTCCGGACTTCCTTCAGCTTGGCACTTCCGCAGCGCGACTTCTCAACGATGCCATGTCTGGCAGATGCGGCCATGACGTGAAAGTCATCGTCCCACCGCTCAGGATCGTCCGCCGCGCCTCGACGCGCTCAACGCAGACGTACGACAGAAATGTGCGGAAGGCTCTTGAGACGATACGCCTCGGCGCCTGCACAGGCATAACCCCTGCAAAAATCGCGGAAAGCTTCGGCATCTCGCGGCGAATGGTCGAGCTTAGGTTCAAGGCGGCGACCGGGAAGACAATGGGGGACGCAATCCTCGACCAGCGGCTTTCGGTCGCATGCGATTTTCTGAAGGACGGGAAGACAGCGATCTCCGCCATAGCGAATTTCTGCGGATGGAAAAGCGACCTCGCATTCCGCAAGGTGTTCATCTCGCGCTTCGGCGTCTCACCCCGCGAATGGCAGAAGACGCATCGTGCGACCGGAAACAGCCTGCCACCGACGTCTGGAGCTTCTTGACCGCCGTGAGCGGGGGAAAAGGGCCAGCCCTATCCCGACTTTGTCCGGGATGTCCAGCCGAGGATCTGCCTTTGAGCGGAAAGGCGACCTCGCCGCGGGAAATCCCTGTATCTGCCGCGTTGGTCAACCGGCAAACAAAAAAAGACCCTCTGGCATCAAGCCAGAAGGTCGCAAAGAAAGAACTCCGTGGGATGCCTTACGATATCTTGTCAAATCATGCGGTTTCCCGATAAAATCACCATCGTCAAAGGGGTCTCTCCCCGCAATTTCCAACAACCGCTTTCCAACCCCGCGCTCACCATCGGAAACCTCAACCCATCCACAACCACGCCCCAACAACGCGAAATGGGCGCGATACAATTCGTGATACGGTGGCCAAAGACTATTGTGCAGTCGGCCTACTTCGCCATGACAACGTCGTCACAGACTACGCCTTCGCGGGAGTCGGATGTGCCGGGTGCGAGGGCGAAAGTGGCGTTGTCGAGCGCCAGACCGTCCACATGGCGGACATAGAGGCCGTAGGCTAGTCACTTGACCAGCCGCCAGGATTCAGGGGCAATGGACTCGCCGTGGTATTCGAACGGCTTGTCGGAGTAGTTGACTAGAACGGATTCGCCATGTGAATAGCCAGTGCGAAACACAGCCGGCGCAAGCTCCTCGTGAGTGTCGATGAACTCGAGCTGAAGATGCTTGAGCTTCTGGTAGACATCGTACCCTTCCTTGATCTTCGCCACAGACGCCTTCAGCTCGTCGTCCGTTGCGCAGCCAAGGTCTTCATTACCCATCCAGTTGCTCCCCGCTGAAAGGAACTTGGAATAGAAGTAGAAACACGGCCTCGCAGAGAACTCAATCGCCTTTAGACGCGAACGGCGATCCTTGAGCGTCACGTTCATCGTCGTTGTGAACGGATTGTTTGCGACAATGCCGTTGTAGACAATCTGCCATATTGGCACAACTCGCTTGACGAAACCATCGGCGGACTTGGCAGTGTCCGGATCCCCGAAATGCGCGTAAAGCACATAGTCGAGGTTGCCGGCGAAATAGTCGTTGCCGCTTTCGCTCGCGAATCCACCGAGGTCTCGCTTGGAAATCGCAGCGCAAGCCCCCCAGAACTTCGCGCCATCAGCAGGAGAGCATGGGTGACGGCGATCGACGCAACGCATCGGTTCACAGATGGTCACCACGTCGAAGTATCCGATTCCCTTGAACCCGAACGCCGCCATGCGCGGGATGTCGCGCGAGCAGAACTTCTCGTATGCGCGTTGAGGGCACATGTAATACGGACGCCCTCCGCCCCATGTCACTGTGCCATTGCGAGTGGGGAGCATGAAACCGTTCGCGTCTTTGAGCGCCCACTCTCCGTCCCAGTCCTCGGAAACGGTGTAGCCCTCGAAGAAGTTCCCGTGCGGGACGATAAGATAACCCGCATCCATCGCATGCCGGATTGCCTCCTTCAGCTTCGCATCGCCTCCAAGCTTCGGCTCGGAAGGAAAGACCTGCGGCCAGCGTCCGTCATGTCCTCCGATGTTCCACCCGACGAGGCACAGCTCGGCGTCCTCGATTCCCTGTCGCTTCATTTCGTCCACAATATCCTTTACGCGGTCGAATGTGACAGCCGCCTTGACCTCTGGCTCGTTCTCGGGCGACTGGTGCGGGACGGGACTCGGCACAGGCTTCCACGCCTGACGAATTCGCACCTCGGGTGCCATGATGGCCTTCTCCAATACTTTGTTCTCCCTAAACCTTTCGCGAAACGGCTTTACTGCACCTCGGTCAATCTGGTATTGGCGGTATATCTTCGCCAGATCGGCATACGACGAACCAGCCGGGCGGCGATGGTACTCGATAACGAGGTCCTCATACGGATCGCTGCAAAGCTCTTCCTGGAGCGTCGCGGCAACAGTGTATTCGCCGTTCTCCGCGCGAACCGTCTCGCGGACAAAGTACTTGAGGGACGCCACGATGGCGAGATACGCTCCGCGCTGATTCGACCACCCGAACATCGGCATCGACATCCGTTCCGGCTCGGCGAAGAAACTTCCTTTATCGCAGTCGAATTCACCGTAAACGCCGTAGGGCGTAAACCAAAACCCGCTTTCGCCCTTCTTCGCCCTCGCGAAGTCAGGAACGATGTCCAGCCGCTTCGCCTTCATGGAAAGAATCTTCTCGCGGCTAACCTCAATCCGCTCGCCGTCTTCAAACGGCACGAGTTCCTGTTCCTCAGCCACTACCCGGCCATCCGGCATGGTCCAATTCAGCGCCGCCGTAGCAGCCAGCATTGCAACTAGTGTCATGATGTCATTTCCTTTCGCCTTGGTTATCTGAAACGCGTGGCGAGGTCTCTCCGGCGATTCTTACGTCTTCAAAACGAAGGTTGCGAAACGGACGCTCTGGAGTATCGTCGAAGATGGACGGCTCGCGGACCTTGCCGCGCACATGCCGAAACGAGATTTCCTCGAAAACGCTTCCAGTCGCGTACTTGTAGTAGAACTTGCAAAATCCTTTCGCGTCGATCTCCAAGTTTTCGAATGACACGCACGATATGTCAACGCCATGCTCTGGAAGTGACCACGACCCAACCGCGTTCACAGCGTATCGAGTGTTCTTAACCTTGATGTCACGGAACGAACAGTTTCTTATCGCGCCATTGCCGACACCAAGCCGTATCGCGTTGCAATCGGACGAAAACGTGCAGTTGGACACCGCCACGTCAGAGCAGGGCCCGTCTTTCTTCAACCGACCCTGTCCCGCGGCGCGGAGCGTAATGGCGTCATCAGCCGTCGAGATGTTGCAGCCCGTCACGCGCACACGGCGCGACGAGTCGATGTCCAACCCATCCCCGTTGTACGTGTGCGGCTCGCGTACGGTGTGGATGCTGGCATTTTCTACAATCACGTCCTCGCACCCGTAGATAAAGCAGCTCCAGTACGGCGCATCGGCAATCTCGATGTCGCGAATTGAAATCTTCCGCGACTCCACGAACCACACCATCTGGCCTGGACGCCAAGGAATCTTGAGCTTATGCGGCGGATGCGACCCGTCGGGCATCTTGAGAAACGCCCCGACGTTGCCGTCTATCTTGCCCGGGCCGCGCAAAGTGACGTTGTTCTGCTCGATGCAGAGCAGAAGATGGGCGCCACTAATGTTGTCACCCGTGCCAGGCTGCCCCCAGTTCTGAGGACAGACATCGACGGCGTTGTAGTCAACAGAATCCGGACTTCCCTTCAGCGTCGCCCCCTCTGCAAGATGGAAGTCAACCCCACTTTTCAAAAACACCGATCCGCAAAGATAGATGCCTCGCGGCAACAGAACCTCGCCACCGCCAGCAGCTGACGCAGCATCAATCGCATTCTGGACTGCCGCTGTGTCCTTCACCACGCCATCGCCCTTCGCGCCGAAGTCCCGCACGTTGAACGCACCGTCCGCCGAAAGCACGGACAGCGCCACCACAACAAATGCCGCATAGATCCCCCACGTTTTCACACATCGGTTTTTCGTTTGATATTGCTTTCTTGCCATAATCGCCTCGTCTTGGTATTAGTGTTCCTGGGAAAGCATGTCGCGAGCGCCACGTTCGGTCAAGAATAGATTTGCACGGAAATTCTCGCGCATTGCATCGTCAGCAGGCTTCCGAAGGAGCCATCCGAAAACATTGACAAGAAGCGCGGCATTGTCGGCATGTTCAATGCGAAACGGCTGGAACGCCATCAGGTCAGCGCATACGAAGACTCGCCCCTTGCCAAATGGAATAGCCGCCATGACCGGCGCCGTTTCTCCATCCACCCTCTTGGCAGAAACAACTGCTGAGGCAAGGTTCTCTGCTCCGTTCTTGAATGCGCGGAAAGCAAGCCGCTGCGTCTGGAAGAGCTGAACACTTCCAACGCCCTCTGCCAACGGACCTTCGACCTCCCGCGTCAACACCTGGAAAGGATCGCCGAATGGCGCGCGCGCTGCGTCGAACGCCAATCCAAGCTTACCATCAATCACCACGCCAAACCGTTGCCCGAGGCTGTCGTCCCACGACTGGAGAAACCGCCCTGCAACATTCACCGAAGGGGCACTGTGAACGGCAAGCAGAAGAGAACCGCCTTCGCGAACGTATTCCACCAAAGCATTCTTGTTCTCTTCCGAAAACCGATGACGAGATGGGTAGAAGAATGCACTGGAATTGCCTTCAGTCAGGACAACGAGCTTCCGCCCCCTGAGCGTCTCGGCCGTCCAATCAGCAGGATCAGACGCCCCATATGAACATCCGAAAGCCGATGAGGCCCGAATTAATTCCGGAAAGAGCTCCGGACCAATCCGGAAGCCCTGCCGAATACGGCCGATATCCGCCCGAGAGAAAAGGACTTCGGCACAATCCGGCGACACGGCGGCGTCAACCATCTTCTGGAGTTCTTCCAGTTTCGCCTTGCGAAGAGAGGACGGTTTGTGCACAAACACATCCTGCGAGTCGGGTGCGACAAGAATTGAGACGGCGACGTCCTGCGACGGCACTTCGACCGCAATCCGTCCGCTATCCGAGTCGCGCCGGAAGTCACCAACCACGTTCGTGATACGCCAGTCGCGCAACGCGTCGGGAATTGCGACCGAGAGTGTCTGATCAAACCCACCCCAATTGCAGAGATAAAGCACCCTGCGCTTGCCAGAGCCAACAAGCAACCGTTCTATTACCGGTCGCTCGCCTACCGTCGCGCTTTCAATCTGCACCTCCGGCGGGGGCAGATGCACAGAAAGGAATCCCATCAATTCCGCCAGTTTCGGACGACCGCGCACAAACACAACCTCGCCTGCGCCACGGTCGAATGTCTCGAGGTCTGTTGACTTATAACGTGAATATGTAAGAGAGAGCGAGTCGTCCGTAACAATGGCCTTGCCGCCTGCGCGAACATAGCGTTTGAAATGCTCCCAGGTCTCGTCTTCGACCATTTTTGCATAAGGCACAACGAGAAGCGGATAACGTTCGGGCGTAACCTCGTCACGAAAGCGCTTTTCGCCGAAGATGTCCGGCTTGTGACCGAGGAAGTCGAGTGCGCACTGCCAATCGCCAAAATCGTCCCAAGTTCCGCGGGTGTTGTGGGGAAGCCCCAGAGAGTTGCGGAAGGCGTAAAGGAATGCGATCGAGCCACGCCTCTTGCGGACTTCAGGGAGCGCAACATCGGCGACAGTTTCAAGTTGCGCCTTAAGGGCGGGCTGCCATGCGCGGATCGGATCCCCATGCCAATGCCACGTCCAGTTGGCGGAAAGGCCCTCAAAGAGCTGAGTAAAAAGCATCATCCGGTATTGGCGTTCGTTGAACGGCTCCGGTTTCGCCATCAAATCATTAGCAAGGATGTAATTGGCGAACCTTAGGCCGTTCTCTGATTTCCCCTTCCCGTCCACGCGCCAAGCGAGAACGTTTTCTCCCCCATATTTTAGATGCGCCCCAACCTCGAACTCGTATGGTGTGTCCCATCCCTTGACTTCACCAAGCCGGACTCCGTTGATCCAAACCTCCCCTTCCTGCGCCACCCCTTTCCCGATTAAGAAGAAACGTCGACTGCCGTCCTCGTGGTCAAAACGGAACCTTCCATCAACACGAAAGCGCTTGCGGTACCATGCAACACCACCATAACCCGCATGGCCGGGCTGCGTATCCCACGCCCCTGGTGTGCGGATATCGTCCCATCCCGCGTCGTCGAGCGCCGGGTTCTGCCAACCATCGGTCAGACCTATACCAGAGGGATCTTCCTTGAACTTCCATGTCGAAGAACACAGCCCGCCTATGCAATTAGCAAGCATTGTCTCAGGGTCTGCTGACGCCGCCTTTGCCGAGCCGATGATGTCCTCTGCATTGACGATCGCGCCGTCGGTGTTCACCCGGAAGTAGTTCATCGAGAACAGGGGAAATGCCGCAGAGTCAAGAAGGCAACTGCGAGTCCATGGGGACTTGTCATACCAATATGAATGGGTTCCAGAATGAATGGAAACAAGGTCTTCGACAGGCGCAATACATTCCGGGACAAGCGGAGCATAGCAGTCGTCTTGGTGGCTATGAGAACGCATGTCAATCGTGAATGGCATTGCCGGCGCAATCTCGCGAAGTGCGTCAATCTCGTTTTTCACTCCAGTCGCAGTATCGCCCTGCAGATAGCCAATCCAGTCCCAGTAGAACGTTGGATTGGATTTCTTAACATGGTTGCGACGGCTCAGGACCGCCACCGAGCCCTTAAATGGCCAACGTGCATTGTCGAGATGAGGCGGGACAACATCATCCCACGATTGATGTGCCGTACCCCATACGGCATCAGCCGTTTCGAGCGAACCGCCATATTTCGCCTTGGACCACTCGCGGAATCCACGACAGACGCGCTCGTTGTTCGGGTTTGGTCCCGGCTCGCGCGCAAGCTCCATGTAGGACGAACATGGTTCT